>JABJAL010000008.1 GCA_018669005.1 Nitrospinaceae bacterium | reverse complement strand
TATGCCCGAGAGCAAGCTAACACCTGGGGCGCTGGCACCTGGAGCGAGGGTGGCCAGATGGCAACCCGGCCCGGGGGAAGGCTTGTTTTCCCAATCTATGAACACAGGGGCGCACTTGAGCGAAAACGAGGTCGATGCGCCTGACAATGACGACGCTGAGGAGTCAGGAGCCCCCCCCCGGCGCGGGACTTCCCAGCGTGAGAACACTAGGCGCGGGACTGGCCGACCAGGGGCTTCTCGTCGTGGACACACAGAGGACACTCCCCCATCCCCTGATATAGGCCAGCTATCGCTCTTTGAGGACTAGCGGGCTTGGGCGAGGGAGCCCGATGGAGCAACGAGCGCCCCAATTTTGCGCAATGAGCCTTGACGGAATTCAACCCGGGGGGAATCAAAACAGCCTTATCAGTGTTATCTTTTTGTATGGAGCTATTCCGCGTAGGCGAATAATTTTCTTTTAATCAGCTAGGGGAATTTTAAACATGCGTCCCGCAAACGACTACCTCCGAAAACCCACGGGCCCGAGGATGGGCATGTGGTCCTGGCGGTATCTCAACATCTGGAAAACCATCAAGATGATAAACAGCCAGCGCGTCAAGGCGTTCTACGAGAAATTCCCCACCATCTTGCCCCCGGGCGCAGAGTTTCCCGATTTTGAGCTAAAAGATTTAAACGGCACGCCCCACAAAATGTCCGACCATTTTGGCAAACAACACCTCGTCGTCACCACCGGCGCCATCACGTGACCCCCCTACCTGCGGCAGGTGCCGTTTTTCGAGCAGTTGGCCGATAAATACGCCGAGCGCGATGTAAAAGTGTTCAACATCTACGTGCGCGAGCCCCACGCCGGCGAGCGCGGTTTTCCAGCCATCAAAAACCACGAAAGCTACGACCACAAACTTGGCTACGCCAAAGAGCTTGCCAGCAAAAAGAAAATGAAAAACACGATTCTAATCGACGAAATGGACCAAAAAGTTCACGAAATGCTGGGCAACCTGCCCACCTTTGTTTACCTCATCGGCAAAGATCGCAAGGTAAAATATAAAGCCACCTGGTCCGATGCCGAATATGTCGATGAACAACTCGCCGCCCTTGTGAACGCCGACCCCGCCTTTGAGGGGCAATCCAAAATCGAGCCCACCATCTTCACCTACGGCGCCTCGCTCGAGATTCATTGAGCCAATTAACAGCGCTTTTCAGTTTCAGCTACTCATCATTCTCAAACCACAAAAAAAACCCCCGGCCTCATATCCGAGACCGGGGGGCGGTTTTTTGTGCGTCTGCTCTTCACTCCTTTCGGCTATTGCGTCTCAAAAAGAGTGCCGGCCGTCCAATCAAAATCACCGGTGACGGTGTGGTTATACCCGCCGCTCACGCTGGACTCCCAGCCGCTGGCGGTGTTGCTATGCCCCCCGCTCACACTGGCACCGCCACCACAGGCGGAGCCGCAGCCGGCCCTGTTCAAAAAACCCCCGCTCACGCTGGCGTAGTAGCCGTTGGCGGTGTTGCTTTGACCCCCGCTCACACTGGAAGAGTCGAAGCTGGCGTGGTTGCCGGCGCCCCCGCTCACGCTGGCGGTGTTCGCGCTGGCGGTGTTGTAATAGCCTCCGCTCACGCTGGAAGACAAGCCTCTGGCGGTGTTCTGGTAGCCACCACTCACGCTGGCCTTGTCGGCGCTGGCGGTGTTCTGGTAGCCACCACTCACGCTGGCGGAGCTCGCGCTGGCGGTGTTCTGGTAGCCACCGCTCACGCTGGCATAACCCGCGCTGGCGGTGTTGTTTCTGCCACCGCTCACGCTGGCGTAGCTCGCGTTGGCGGCGTTGTAATAACCCCCGCTCACGCTGGCGTAGTAGTCCTTGGCCTCGTTTAAATGGCCTCCGCTCACGCTGGCGTAACTCGCGCTGGCGTTGTTGGAGACGCCCCCACTCACGCTGGACTGGTTCGCGCTGGCATGGTTGTGCGCGCCGCCCGAGACGCTGGCATCAAAAGCGCTTGTCGTGTTCCCGGTCCCGGCGAGGAAACCCTGGTTGCCCAGGGCATTATTGAACGATCCGCCGAGCAGATTGCCGTAACCTGAGTAGGAGTGGAACGACCCTACGACAAGATTGTGTGAACCGGTCCGGGTATCGCCGCTGTTTTCGTTGTAGCCGACGATGAGATTGCCCTTGCCGTTCACGGCGTTCCAGGTGTCGCCCGAGCCGTCGCGGATGTGAAGATTCGCGCCGGTAAGAAAAATATTGTTGTTCGTGTCCACGCTCAGGTGGCTAGAGAAGGCCGTAAGGTTCGGCGGCAAAGTGGCAGTACCATCTACCCCGTCCTCTCCAGCCGGACCTTGCGGGCCAGCTACACCTTGAATACCTTGCGGGCCTTGGGTGCCGTCAGAGCCATCAAGTCCAGCTTCTCCTTGAATGCCGGTGTCACCCTTGGGACCTTGATCACCTTGGTCGCCTTTGACACCTTGAGCACCGTTCGTGCCGTCAGTGCCGTTTATACCGTCGTTGCCCGCTAAACCTTGAATCCCTTGTTGACCTTGCGGCCCGGCTGGTCCCTGGGCACCGGTGTTTCCTGTATCGCCCTTTAAACCCTGCGGACCAATCGAGCCAGTGGCGCCTGTTGCGCCAATCGGCCCCTGCGGACCAGTTGCGCCGTCAGAGCCATCAGGACCAGCAGGTCCGGTGGGTCCCGGAATGAGTTCTATGCTGGCAAGTTCCGCCTTCGTCGCCAGGGTGGCGATGAGGGTCGCCTGCGAGGCGACAAGCGCCTCAAGCGACGCCACTCGTTGCAAGAGGCTAGTGCTGCCTCCGTTGCCGCTAGGCGCGGCTTGAGCCCCAACCGGGGCGATGAGAATCAAAGTAAAAAGTGCCAGGCCCATGAAGCTGAAAAATCTTTTCATCATTTCGCGGTTCCCTCTAGGAAGTTGATAAAAACTTAAAATCTGTATTCGAATACAAAAGTCTGATAAGCCTGCGGACAAACACATGCCCGGCAGCGAAAATTGCATGTTTTTAAAGTGGGCGAAAACATATAAAAAAATTTCCTCTTTATAGCAAAACAGTTGGATGGGATCAACGACAATATCCATTTTAGCTAATTTTCGTCACAAAGAAGACTTCCACTTCCCGTTTGTAATGTTAGGGAGCCTCAACTAACTACCCATCCACATGATCCCTGTAGTCTTGACACTTTCGGGCCCCTAACCTATAAACAGCGGCGTGAAGAATTATGTCTCCCCATCGGTTAGCCACGCCCCACGAGCATTTCGGATATCAGGCAACCATTTTCGAGTTATTCAGAATGCCCTCTGCCAGCTGAGGACCCTCTGCAAGCTCTCATCTCAAAAGAAGCCATTTCGTGACTGAAACAAAAAAAAGCAACGATTCTAGCCGACCCAAGCGTGGGCGCTCGAATTCGGGGCCAAATAAAAGCGGCGGCGCAGGCGGCCGACGAGGAAAACCATCCTCGGGACCTCGTAAATCAAAGGGCCCAAATACGTCCCTTGAAAAAGCCATATCCTCTATCGTCAGGACCGTTGATTCGGCTCCCGTCACGGGAACGAGCTCATTTGATGAATCCACCGTTTCAGAGTCTTTTAGAGAGCTAGGGCTCATCCCGGAGCTTCTTCACGGCGTTTTCGATATGGGCTACACCGAACCATCCCCCATACAAACCAAAGCCATTCCGGTCGCCATCAAGGGGCCCGACCTCATCGGATGTGCACAAACGGGAACCGGAAAAACCGCGGCCTTTGCGCTCCCGGCGCTCCAGAGGATGCTTGGCGGATCGGGCACCCGCACACTGGCGCTCACCCCCACCCGCGAGCTTGCTATGCAGGTGGCAGACCAGTTCGAGAAACTTGGCAAATACCTGACCACACAAGTGGCGCTCGTCTATGGCGGTGTTGATTACGAGCCTCAAATTCAATCGCTTGTTAACGAGGCCGATATAGTTGTCGCCACGCCAGGCCGGCTACTTGATCACATGAAAAGAAAAACAGCCAACTTCTCGAACCTTGAGGTTTTGATTCTCGATGAGGCTGACCGCATGCTCGACATGGGCTTTGCCGAGGAAATCACAGAAATCCTCAGCCGCCTTCCGTCAAAACGGCAAACAATGCTTTTCTCGGCGACTATACCAACCACTATTTCGAGCCTAGCGAGCAAAGCGCTCAACTCGCCCGTAGACATTTCCGTGGCAACGCCCTCGACGCCAGCCGATGGAATTTTTCATGGCGTCTATCCACTGAGCGGCATGAACAAGGCGAGAGCGGTTCTTGAGATTTTGCAAAAATCAGAAGCCAAATCCGTGCTCGTTTTCACCCGGACCAAGGCGGGCGCCGATCAGCTATCTGATCTCCTCGAACGGGCGAACATAACCGTTTCGCGAATCCATTCTGACAGAAGTCAGCGGCAACGAGAAAAAGCGCTCCAGGATTTCAAGGATGGTACGCATAAAATTTTAGTGGCAACCGATATTGTGGCCAGAGGGATCGACGTAACGGATATTTCGCATGTCATCAATTACGATGTGCCCGAATACCCCGAAGATTACGTGCATCGTGCGGGTAGAACCGCGCGGGCGGGGCAAATAGGCTATGCCCTCACCTTGATGTCACCGAGCGAGATCATGCTCGTAAAGGGAATTGAGCGATTTATTGGCAAAGCGCTTCCTCGCCTGTCACTGCCCAGCATGAGTGACGATGCGCACCAAGGGAGCCTGGCGCATGACCCAAAACCACTTAAGGACCAGCCCTCGGTGGCTCGATACGACCGAAGCCGGGGCAGAGGCCGCAAACCGACCCGCCGTACAGGGCTATCGCTTCGCTAGTCTTTGCACGGCCTCTTGTGAGTCTTAACAAAACTGAACTTAAAACATTGATAAATTTAATAAAATCTTCATTCAAAATAATAATGCCAATTTCAAAATTTTCACCCTCTATTCAGTAGATTTTTTTGATTAGTGCCCTTATCGACAAACACAACACTATCAATCTGAATATGTTATGAAGCGCAACCATTCAACACTCGCAAGGAATGCACAAACTTTAAATCCACAAAGTGTGATGGGCGTCAATAAAATACGAATATTTTTTTCAAAACATCAAAAACGTGTTGACGTTCTCATGAGCGTGAGATAGATTTACAAACACTGAAGGGCCCATACAGAAGCACTATTCATCTTCTTCCAGCGTTACAGCCACGGGGGATTTATTAATGCAGAAGTCTGAATTGATCGAAACGATTGCTGGTGATGCAAACATCTCGAAAGCAGCAGCTGACCGCGCCCTCGCATCCTTGTTGAACAACATCACAAAAGCGCTTAAAAGCGGCGACAGGATCTCTCTTGTTGGATTTGGAACGTTCTCGATTTCGAAACGCGCTGCGCGCATGGGACGCAACCCACAGACTGGCGCAGAGATCAAAATCAAGGCCTCAAAAGTTCCGAAATTCTCGGCTGGCAAATCTCTGAAAGAAGCTGTTAAGTAAAACCAACAACTACAAAACACTCAAAAGACGTAATTGAAGGCAGGGGGGCTGTTTCTAAGGTAGTTTCCGTGGAAACAGCCCCAGCTAGGCTCCTGAGAGTGCATTCCACAGCCCCGCGCTCAAGCCCGTGTTCTCCTCGGGAGTCCCGATTGTCACCCTTATCCACTCGGGGCAGCCAAATGCGCTGCCGGGGCGAACAATAAGCCCCAGCTTCAAAAGAGCCTCCGTGACGGCATCACCATTGCGAACATTAATAAAGATAAAATTAGCTTGGCTTTCAATGAACGCAATCCCAAGCTCTCTAAAAACCAGATAATATTTCTGACGCTCCTCTCGATTCATTCGGATGCTGCTTTCGCGAAACCCCTCATCCCCCAAAGCCGCAACCGCAGCCACCTGGGCAAGTTGATTCACGTTAAACGGCTCTCGCACCCGGTGCATAAATCCAATCAGCTCTTTGTTGCCAATCCCATAGCCCACCCGGAGTCCCGCCAAGCCATAGATTTTAGAAAACGAGCGAAGAACGATCAACGGATATTGCTCGATCAGCGCCAAGCTATCAGGCCATTCAGGGTCATCGACAAAATCACCATATGCCTCATCAAGCAAAACGAGAGTATTTTCCGGAAGCGCTTCTAAAAAAGAAACCAAAGCTTTCTTTTCTAAAATTGTTCCCGTGGGATTATTCGGGCTGCAAAGAAAGATCAGTTTCGACCGCCCGCTGGCTCGCGAGGCAATATCATCGAGATCTATCCGATAATCGCGAAGCGGACTCAAAACCACCTTGGCACCCATCACCCGGCTCACGTGACGATACGGGCTGAACGTGGGCTGCGGGATAATCACCTCATCCCCATCGTTTAGAAATGTTCGGGACAAGACGGACAGAACATCGTCTCCGCCATTTCCAATGAAAATTTGAGCCTCCTCAACACCTAACCTCTCTGCCAGGGCAGCCCGCAATACACCCGCGTGGCCATCTGGATACCTGTTCAGCCCCTTGAGAACGCCCTGAATCGCCTCAAGGGCAGCGGGCGATGGTCCATTGGCATTTTCATTGCTCGCAAGCTTCAAAACCTCTGTCAGGCCGTACTCTCTACCCACCTCCTCGGCCCGGCGACCAGGAACATAGATATCGAGAGTCTCTATCCCCTTGCGCAACAATTTTTCAGGCTCAAAACCCATTATGAACGATTCTCCAAAATAAAAAGCCAAGCCGCCGAGGCAGCCTCACAAATTAAACAAATGGAATTTCAATTTGATAACTAGAAGTTAATTAATGCGGGACAACCACACGCATGGATTTTCCGCCCCACCCCTCGACCGAGTCCCGGGCATCAACGACCACCTCCCGAATCTCAGAGCTTATCCTCACCCTCACCAGGGAGCGAGTAAAAGGCTGCTCATCCACATGAGGGTGGTAAAGCACCCTTGTTCCAAGCACTTTATCGTCCGCCGTCTTGACCCGAAATGCGTTAGCGTATTTTTTCCAACCCGTATCGGGCGAGGATATTGTCACTTCAAAGCGAAACACGCCTGCGGCTGATTTACGAACACTCACCTTCAACACATCAGGATACACCCGCTTTTCCGCCGAGGCGGCTGGCACAACACCTTTGACACAAAGCGAAGTCGCAGCAACAGCCACCACAAAAAACATTATCAGACGAAATTTTCTTGTAATCCTCAAAACGCATCTCCCACTTATAAACACTATTATCTTATCATACATACATCCAACCACGACTGGGTTTTCCGTTGCCCTTCTCCTATGGAGTGGGCTAAAATCCATTAAGTTCGAAACTAAGGAGATTCTCCATTGTCAACTACACCCGCGCAAGCAAAGTTTGAAATTTTAAAAAATATCCTCAAAGAGATGGGCGGCGTTCTCATCGCCTTCTCTGGGGGCGTCGACAGCACTTTTCTCGCCAGTGCCGCCCACCAAACACTCGGCAAACGCGCTCTTGCCGTAACGGGAAAATCCGTCACGTTGGCACAATCGGAATTCCTTGAATCGATTGATCTCGCCGAGCATATTGGCATCCGCCACCGCATCATCGACACGGCGGAAATCAAGGTCGAAGAATTTGGAAACAACCCCCCAAACCGTTGTTATTATTGCAAAAATGAGCTCTACACCATTCTTCGAAGTGTTGCGGACGAGGAGGGGCTCGCCTTTATTGTTGATGGCTCAAACGCTGATGATAGGGGCGATCACCGGCCGGGCATGAAGGCCGCCCGTGAACTTGAGGTTCGAAGCCCTTTGATGGAAGCCGGATTCACCAAATCCGAGATCAGAGAAATCTCAAAGGAAATGGGCCTGCCCACCTGGGATAAACCGGCGATGGCCTGCCTTTCAAGCCGCTTTCCGTACGGCGACAAGATAACACCCGAGAAAATCTCTCAGGTGGAAAAAGCAGAAGCTTCCCTCCGGGCACTAGGCTTCAGACAACTGCGGGTAAGGCACCACGACACCATCGCCCGAATTGAAATCCCCAATGATGAAATACCCATGCTGCTTGAAAACGGACTGCTCGATGAAGTGGTAAGGCTGACCAAGGAGGCCGGTTTTAGCTATGCCACCCTCGACCTTGAGGGTTTCCGTTCGGGGAGCATGAACGAGCCTCTTTATAATAAGAAACTTCTTCCGGTTGCCCTTCTTTCGTGAACAATAATAGTCTTCTTTCTCTCCTTGATGATGTGCGCTCGGGAAAACTATCACCAAGTGATGCCGCTGCGCGCCTCCGCGACCTTCCCTATGAAAACCTTGGTCACACCCGAGTTGACCACCACAGAAGCCTCCGCAAGGGATACGCCGAGGTAATCTACGGTGAGGGCAAATCCTCCTCCCAGGTCCTCGATATCGCTCAATCCCTTCTTAAAAACGAACAGACTGTAATGCTCACCCGGGCATCGCTTGAACAAGCCCAAACCCTGCTCGCTGAATTTCCGGGGGCCGTACATCACAACGAGGCGAGAATGGTCGTGATCGCCCCCAGCAGCCCACCTCCCAACAGCGCCGGGCTCGGGTGTGTCGCTGTAATATCGGGAGGCACCTCGGATCAACCCATCGCCGAGGAAGCAGCCGTCACTGCCGAGACAATGGGCTCAAAAGTAGCCCGTGCCTACGACGTGGGCGTTGCGGGCCTCCATCGCCTGCTGGCCGAGATGGATTCGCTTCGTGAGGCGAATGTCATCATCGCCGTCGCCGGAATGGAGGGTGCCCTCCCCTCGGTCGTCGCCGGGCTTGTCGAGGCCCCCGTCATCGCCGTGCCCACATCGATTGGCTACGGCACAAGCATGGGCGGGCTGACAGCACTTTTCGCCATGCTGGCCTCGTGCGCAGACGGCATATCGGTGGTAAACATCGACAATGGATTTGGGGCTGGATTCCAGGCCCACCTTATTAACCGTCTGGCCGTGAAAAAGTGAAAACCATCTATTTCGATTGTTTCGCCGGAGCGAGCGGCGACATGCTTCTCGGTGCCATGCTCGATCTGGGCCTCCCCCTTGAGGCGCTGCTTGCAGAACTCCTCAAGCTAGAACTAGGACCCTGCGAGATTACCACCCACAAATCCGTGAAATGCGGCATCTCAGCCACACAGTTCCGCGTAAAAACCACCGGAGCTGAACAGCCGGGCCAAAGTTATTCATCAATCCATGGTCGCCCATTGTCCGAGATTGAAAAAATCATCGCACACACCACCATCCCCTCCACCGCAAAGGCCGCCGCCTTAAAAGCATTCAGGCGCCTGGGGGAAGTGGAGGCCGGCATACACAATGTCCCGGTCGAATCCATTCATTTCCACGAAGTGGGAGCAATTGACTCCATCATCGACATCGCAGGCTTTTTCGTCGGCCTTGAGCTACTTGGTGTCGAGCGTGTCCTTTCCTCCCCGCTTCCTCCTGGCAAGGGATTTATCAACAGTGCACACGGAAAGATGCCCATTCCCGCCCCGGCCACAGCTAAACTGCTGGAGGGCGTCTCGATCCTCGACAATGGGCTACAAGGAGAGGTGCTAACGCCAACGGGGGCGCTATTACTCTCAGAGAGCGCCGAGGCATTTGGGCCTATGCCCCCGATGGCAATTACCGATGTCGGCCATGGCTCAGGCGAGATGGAACAACCCATTCCCAACATCGTACGGGCTTTTCTCGGGGAATCGATCACAGATGAGGCCACATCACGAAGCGCCCATCCGAACACGATTTCGGTTCTTGAAACCAACATTGACGATATGAACCCCGAAATTTATCCCCATGTCCTCGATGGCGTGATATCACGTGGCGCGCTTGATGCCTTTCTCGTCCCCACTGTCGGCAAAAAAGGCCGCCCCGCTATTCTGCTCACCCTTCTTTGTCCAACTAGTTTACAAGACGACCTCATCGCCTACCTGATGCGGGAGACCACCACCCTGGGCGTCCGCTATCGGCAAACATCAAGAGCAACGGCAGAGCGAGATTGGCTGGAGGTCGAAACGCCGTGGGGTAGTGTTCGCATCAAACGGGCGCGTTTCGAGGGTGTGGTTGTTAATCTTGCGCCCGAATTTGAGGATTGCCGGAAGCTGGCCAAATCCTCCGGCGCCCCGCTCAAGGAAATCATCAACGCTGCGACAGCAGCGGCAAAAGTACAACACGGCAACTCGTCAAGCGGACAGACGCCATGAATATCCGGCTTCGGCTCTATGCTGATTTTGAAGATAAAATGCCAGCAGAATTGGAAGAAGATGGTTCGGCGGGGCTAGAGGTTCCCCCAAATGCCCTCGTGAAAGATGTACTTGATACCTACGGTATTCCGTACGAGGAGGCCTATGTCATTCTTTTAGATGGGCGTCACGCCCCGAAAGAGACCCCCCTCATCGATGGGTGCGAGCTTTGCATCTTTCCCGCCATCGTCGGGGGATAAGGGCGCCTAGCCTTTTATTTCCATCATGAGGACGAATTGGCCCTCTTGAACAGTCTCATCGCGCTGGTTCTTTAAGGTCATCCCGAGCGTCACAAGCCCCTGCCCCTTACTTGAAATACGCTTTTCGCGCACCTCAACCTCGGCATGAACCGTGTCATCGAACATGATGGCACCTCGAAACTTCATCTCAAGGCCCATGAACGCCTCAACCGTGCCCTCAAGTATGCCCAGCCTTGAGACGAGCCCCGAAAGATAGGAAAGCCCCAGAAGCCCGTGGGCAATTCGCCCGCCAAAGGGGGTCTTCGCTGCGCTCTGAGCATCGGTATGAAGGTACGTATAATCGCCCGTCAACCCGGCAAAAGCCGTGACATCGGCCTCCCCGACTGTTCTGGCCGCCGTGCACCAGGTGCGTCCCACTTCAAAATCGTCATAGCCAAGGCCCGTAGGCTCAAATTCCATAACATCTCCTTGCCTGCCGCCAGCTTTCCAGACTAGGGGCGGCGAGGGCTTATTTCACACGGAAGCGATAAACGACCGAGCCCCACTCCTCACGCCTGGGCTCTCCTTTGACCAGCGGCGAGAATCGCCAGCGTTTCATATGGTTCACAGCAACCCCCTCTAAATACGCACTCCCCTTTCGCATCGGAAGCACCCGCCCCACAGTGCCATCAGGCAGCACCCAGAAACGAAGTTTAATGTCACCTGATGATTCAGCCAATTTCACTTTCGGGGGCGGCGGGCGAAACACTACTTTTCTGGCCGCCGCCGGCCCCTCGATGCTCTGTCTTCTCGCCAGATCTCTATCTTTAAAATTGAGACTCGATATTTCCTTGCCCAATTCCCGGGTTCTTGAGGCACCACTGCCGGACACGGATTTTCGCTCACCACTGAGCCCAATGTCCCCTTTGAGCCCATGAATGGGCAACGCAATATCTAAGGGGGATACCGGCGGTTTTTCAAGGCTAAGCGATTCAAGGGAAGTCATGGGGCGAGGCAAATTCAACTTTGGCGGCTTCAAAGGAGCTGGCGCTTTGAGCACTTTTTCCCGTGTCGGAATAGAGGGGGATATCCTCAATCTTGGCGAGAGGGGCCCAGATATACTTCCTTGGCTTTCCTGAAAGCGCTGCAAATTTAGTGGCTTTGGTTGCGGCACCAGGGGTAGCGGCTTGGCGCGTAGCGCGTCCGGAAGTGGAACCTCGCGTTGCAGCATCGCCACCTCGACAGAATCATCCTTGAGCTCATCGGTAATCGGGGGCCGTATATCCGGGCCAAAGAAAATCAACCCGGCATGAAGTGTCATCGACAAAATTAATGTTGAGAGCAGCGCTGCGCTCATAACCTGCTCCGATTACCGGTTTAAAAAACGGGCTATTTTCTTTTCTTTGGGCGCTTAAGGGGCGATGTTGCAATGGCAATTCTCTCTGCGCCCGCTTGTTTAGCCACATCCATAATCCGCACCACGAAACCGTGCGCGACATCACGATCAGCTCGAAGAACCAGCGCCGCCTCTTGCTGAAACTTGAGCTCCTCGACCAAGCGCCCCCAAAGGGAATTGAATTTCACCAACTCGTTGTTCAGGAAAATCCGCTTGTCCCTCGCAATGATCAAAACAAGGTCTTTTCTCGCGGGCTGCTCGGTGGTGACCGTGCGCGGCAGCTTCACCTTAATTCCGGGCTGGAGAATGAAGGTCGAGCTCAACACGAAGAATAGGAGTAGCAGAAAGACAACGTCGATCATCGAGGTCATACCTGGCTCGGCCTGCACACGGCGACGTTCGCGGAATCTCATGCTAGCGCTTCATCATATCGACAAGACGAAAGGTGTGTTTCTCAATTTCAAGAATTATGCGGTCCGCCTTGGACGTGAAAAAGTTGTAGAAAATAAGCGCCGGTATCGCGATGACAAGCCCCGAGGCCGTGGTAATGAGCGCCTCACTAATCCCGTGGGCAAGCTGGCTGGGGTGCGCAACTCCTTTTTCGCTAATCACGGTAAAGGTGCGAATCATGCCGAAAACCGTTCCGGTGAGGCCTAGTAGTGGAGATACGGCGGCGATCGTACCCAGCACGCCCAGGTAGCGATCTAGCGTCGGCACCTCCTGGCGCCCGGCGTCCTCGACAATTTCCTTGAGCTCATCTCTGTCGCGCTCATGATTAATGATGGCCGCAAGAAGAATACGGCCCATCACCGACGGCTGGCGCCTGCAGACCGTCATCGCCTCGCCTATTTGATCTTCCGAGAGAAGATCTTTGACTCTCTGAAAAACATCAAGGCGAATCACACGGCTGGTTCTCAGGGAAAAGAAGCGCTCCAGAATTATGGCCACGGCCAAAACGGAGCATACGCCCAGAGGAATCATCAATATCCCGCCACGAAACAAAAAATCTAACATCTCGGCATTCCCTTCATCCGGAAGATTCTCATCGAATACCCCTTAAGGACTGGATTTACTTTTCTTCGAAAGCCGTACAACAGCCTCGAAAGCCAACTTTTTAAAAGGCCCGGTAGGCGCAAGACGACTCATTTTTTTGAAAATTCGAAGGGCGGTTATGCGTCTGCCTGATTTTTCGTAAATTCCACCAGCACGCGCAAGGGCTTTGACGACCCACATTGTCTGCTCTGGATAGCGGTAGGTCAACTTAAGAAATTCCGGCGCGGCACGTCGGTCCCGAGCGCGGGACAAAAGGTCCGCCCGGGCAAAAAAGGCCTCCGCCTCGATTTTCGGGTCCCCCGATTCGAGAGCCCCCTTGAGCGCCTCGGCTGCCTCTCTCAATCGGCCCTGCTTCGACAACAATCCCGATACCAAAAGCGATGCTGTCGTCTGAATACTGCTTGGCGTTCCCGAATAATTTTCGATGACACGCTTAAGATTAATAATTGCAGTCCTCGAATCCCCCTCCTTAAGCGCGCATCGTCCCGACTCAAAAAAAGCTATCTGTCGATAATCATGTTTCGGGTGTCGCTTTACGAAAACCGCAAGCTTAATCCTCGCCTCCGAGCAACGGCCTACCGAGGCAAGAGACTCGCCCACTCCAAAAAGGGCATCCGATGCCAAGGGGCTTTTAGGGTAGCGGCTCATGAGCCGCTCATAGGTGTCCAAAGCTGCGTCCAACTCTTTTCTGCGTCTGTGGATACTAGCAATCCGCAGCAAAGAATGGGGCACCAGACCACTCGTCTCGAATCGAGCGCCGACCTCACGGTAGGAACGAAGGGCGCCATCCAAATCCCCCCGCGCCAGGAGAGTTTCACCGATTTGGAATGCAAGGGCGATGCTTAATTCATCCCCGCCATAGGTCTCAATAAAATTTTTGGCCCCATCAAGAAACTTGGAAATCTCTCCCAGTTGAAGATTCGTCAAACTCAAACCATAGGCCGCCTCCCGGCCCTTGGGATGGTTCTTATATCTGTTCAACATCAGACGATACGTTCGATTCGCCTGGAGATAGCGACCCTCGTTATAAAAAGAGTCTCCAACACGTAGATAAGCCATCGGGGACAATGTCGATTTGGGATTTTTCTGGATGAAG
>JABJAL010000007.1 GCA_018669005.1 Nitrospinaceae bacterium | reverse complement strand
TTTTCAAATACGGCCCACCGGCCAGATATCCCCGCTAGTGAAGGGAATTAACCCAAAACGGCTATATTCAATTTGCCACAAGAATAATGTTTCACTCCGTTCAACCGTAATGATAAAATAGTCCTGTTGTGGCCGCACAGAGCTTACCCAAGGCTATAGAATCTATTCAGGAGATGTTAAATCGATGAGCCATGCTTATTTTCGTAGATCAGTATTCCTCGTTGCCGTTATCACCATTTTCCTGACCATTAGTACCAGGGCCATGGGCGCTGGCGAGGCAACCAAGCAAGTGAAAATTGGAATTGAAGCCGTCCTCGATATCCTCCGCGATCCCGACCTTAAGGACGAGGAGAGAAAATCCCAGAGGCGGGTCATGCTGCGCGAAGCCATACAAAAACAGTTCGACTTCACGGAAATGTCCAAACGCTCCCTCGCACGCCAGTGGAAAAAACGCTCGGACGAGGAGAAAATTGAATTCATAGACCTATTCAGTGGATTGATGGAAAGAAACTACATCGGAAAAATCGAAGTTTACACCGATGAAAAAATCAAATACACGAAAGAGGAAATCGACGAAGAATTCGCCACGGTAAAAACAATAATTGTCACACGTGACAAGCAGGAAATTCCGATTACTTATAGCCTTCACAACGTAAAGGACAAGTGGCGGGTCTACGACGTCAAGGTCAAGGGCGTCAGCCTGATCAACACCTACCGGCAACAGTTTCGTAGTGTTATTCGGAAGTCTTCCTACGGCGGGCTCGTAAAAATCCTCCGGCGAAAGAAAGCCGAGGGATAGTCGGATCGCCCGCTGCCGGCGGGCGGCCCGCAATCACGGGCATGGGGAACTTCCGGGCCACCTCGGTGTGTTCGCGTAGCCCCATCGCCTCGCGCTGAACAATTAAGTGATACCGGGCCTTCTCGGCCTGGTCCATCGCCCTATGCAGCACTTCCTCAAGGGCCTCCTTGCGGCCCCCCTCGCTCCCAGGGCAGTTTTCCCAAGCCGCCATTGCCGACCAAGCCTCACGAAGACGTATCGGGAATCTACGACCTACGCGCCCAAGCGTGTTGGCCATCTCCTCGGCGATATCGTTTTCTACCCGAAGCTTCTCGAAATTCGGCACGCGCCACCCTTCTCGATGTGCAAGGCAAAATATAACCGCTAATTTTTATCCAGTTTCGGTAGCCAAAATGATATCACTGCCCCCAGCCCACCGAAGACGACAATCGTAATTGGCAAAACGGTGAGAATGCCCCAGATATCCCCCAGCGCCCCCACCCCAATCGCAATCATGCTTCCCACGAACCAGACGACACCGAGCATTAAGGAGGAAACCAGCGCCCTGTTCTCGGGCGCAACCTCCTGGGCATACGCCACCGACACACCCATGGACGAGTAAAGGATCGCCCCTGAGAGCATCAGGAAAATCGTATCCAGCGGCGCGGGCATCAAGAAAGTCACCCCGAGGACCGGCGTTCCGAGTAAAGTTGCCACAATCATGACCGTCCGCCTGCCAATGCGGTCCGAGAGATGGCCCCCGTAAATCCCACCCATGGCCGCCGCAAAAAGAAACAGCGTAATCGAGCGCCCGCCAGCGCCGATGCTCCCCCCAGCCGTCACCACGTAAAGCGGCATATAGGTTCCCACCAGCATCGTCACCGTCGTCCGGCAGACATTTACAAGCCACATGACAATAAGCGGGCGATACAAACCGGCAAGCGAGCCCATCGTGTCCATGAAATTCATCGGGACCCGGGTGGAGGGACTCGTTATCTCTGGCGCAATGAAGAAATATGGCAACCCGAGCGCCAATCCCATAAGTCCGGCTATCGGTATCGACTCGAGCCCCCAGTTCGTGACGAGAAATGTCGAAAAAGCCGCTCCAAGGCCCATGCCAATGCGCCCGCCGGAAACATACAACGACACCCCTAGCCCCTTTCGTTTTCCAGAAATCTGCGCAGCGATAACCGATGCCACCGGATGAAAACAGGCCGACCCCGAACCGGCAAACAGAAATAGCAAAAGTATCGACCAGTAATTGGGCATGTAAATCAACAAGGTCATAAAAGCCCCGCCGATTGGCCCTAGTGCGATGAGCCAACTCTTTCTATAACGATCGGCGAAATAGCCGAACAGCGGCTGCCCAACGGCCCCGGTGAAAGCAAATGCACTGGCAAGCAGACCCGCCATGCTGAGGGTCATGTCCATTTTCACAACAAGCAAAGGAAGAAGAGGAGGCAAAAAACCAAAAAAAGAATCATTTCCGATATGCGCTATGATAAGAGATACAAGATTTCGCTTCTGAACCCTTGTCTCCTCCGGCCCGTCATCTACAGCAGCCGTCAATTCCTTAATTCGCCAAGCATATGTTGGCTCCTTTTAAAAAATAAATAATATATAAATTCGAAATGAGTTTAAAAAAAATCAGGATAGTTTTTCAATAATCCCTGGAACGGCAGCCAGCGCCTCGTCTACCTTCCCTACTTCCTTGCCGCCCGCCTGGGCGAAATCCGGCCTGCCGCCGCCCTTGCCGCCCACTATGACGGCCAGCTCCTTCACGAGATTGCCCGCGTGACATTTGTCGGTGATATCTTTCGTAACACCGACTGCGATAGACACCTTGCCGTCCGACGCCGAGATAATGACGGCCACCCCGCTTTTAAGTTTATTCTTCGCAGCGTCTATCAAGTTCCTTAGGCCGCCGGGCTCGATTCCATCACGCCGGGTAGCGATTACCTTGAGGCCATTGACCTCCTGTGCGTCGCTGGCAAGATCGCCCACATCGGCCTGAGATTGTTTGTCCCGAATTTGCTTTAGTTCCCGCTCCAAAGATCGATTTTGCTCGATAATCCTTCGGACGCGATCAGCCTCCTCAAGCGGCGCAGATTTCGTCATCTCCGTAATTTCGGCCAGCGTATTCTGCTCCAGCCTTGCCTGGGCAAGGGAGTTCGCTCCTGTTGCCGCCTCGATTCGCCGGACACCCGAGGAGATACTTCCCTCGTGGAGAATTCTGAACATTCCAATATCGCCCGCCGCTCCGGTATGCGTTCCGCCGCAAAGCTCCTGGCTGAACTCTCCGACGGACACCACCCGAACCTCCTCGCCATACCGCTCGCCAAAAAGCGCCGTCGCGCCAGATTCGAGCGCCTTGTCGATGGACATCACCTCCGTGGAGACAGGTGCATTCTCCCGAATGCGTGTGTTCACGATGTCCTCGATGCGCTCTTTCTCGCGGGGGGTGATCTGGGTGAAGTGCGTGAAATCGAACCGCAGCCGCTCTTTTGAAAGGTGCGAGCCTGCCTGTTTGACGTGATCGCCAAGAACTTGCCGTAGTGCAAACTGAAGGATATGAGTCGCGGTGTGGTTTAGCTGCAAAGAGGCGCGCCGTTCGGTGTCGATGGCGGCATCTACGGTCTGGCCTGTTTGAAGAGTGCCTTGCTCCACCTGGACATGGTGAACATAAACATCGGGTAGCGGCTTCTGGGTATCGAGAATCACCGCCGCGCCCCCCTCCCAGGTCAGGCGACCATGATCGCCTTCTTGGCCGCCTGATTCAGCATAAAACGGCGTCTTGGGGAGAAAGACCTCGGCCTCCTCTCCTTCGGCGGCGCTGCTGATCTTTACACCCTCGCGTACAATTACGGCAACTTCGGACTCCGATCTGCTTTCTCCGTATCCCAAGAAATTGGTAGGCCCATGAGCCTTCCGGATTTCGTGCCATACCGGAGAAACACCAGCTTCGCCCGAGCCTTTCCAGTGGGCACGGGCGCGCTCTCGCTGCTGTTCCATAGAACTGTCGAAGGCAGTTCGGTCTATTTTAAGACCATGAAAGGTAGCCGTCTCGGCAGCCAAATCCCAAGGGTAGCCGTAAGTGTCATAGAGCTCAAAAACCTCATCACCCGAGACCGTGCCGCCGCTTGAAGCCTTCGCCTTCTCGCAAAGCTCGTCCATCCTCGGCTGGCCTTGGCTCAAAGTGTGGGCAAAGCGTTCTTCCTCGCCAAGGGTTACGCGAGAGATGTAATTGAGGTTTTCCCTGAGCTCTGGGAAAGCGTCCCCCATCATGTCGGCCACAACGCCCGCCGTCTTAAAAAGAAATGGTTCGGTAATCCCGAGCATCCGCCCGTGGCGCAAAGCCCGCCTAGCCACCCGGCGAAGGACATAGCCGCGCCCCTCATTGCTCGGCAATATGCCGTCCGCCACCAGGAAGCTGACCGACCTGACATGGTCGGCAATCACTCGGAACGAAACGTCTGCGGCTGGGTCCGGGCTATTTTTTTGTTTTCCGCCGTAGGTTTTTTCGCACAACTCCTCGACATGATGGATAACGGGCATCAACAAATCTGTGTGGAAGTTGCTGTTTTCCCCTTGAAGAACGGCCGCGAGTCTCTCAAGCCCCATTCCGGTGTCCACCGAGGGTTTGGGCAGGGGATTCATCGTACCCGAAGCGTCCCGATCGAATTGCATGAAAACGAGGTTCCAGAGTTCAAGATACCTGTCGCCGTCTTCATCCTGGCCGCTTCCAGGAAGACCGCCGGAGAGATGATCGCCTTGGTCGTAAATCAGTTCCGAGCATGGACCACAGGGCCCGGTATCACCCATCGACCAAAAATTATCCTTCTCATCGCACCGAATTATCCTTTCCGCCGGAACACCGACGATTCGCTGCCAGAGTTCTCCAGCCTCGTCATCCTCACGGAAAATGGTGATCCACATCCTCTCACCATCAAGCCCAGAGCGGTCCACGAGAAATTCCCACGCAAACTCTATGGCCTTTTCCTTGAAATAATCGCCGAAGGAAAAATTACCCAGCATTTCGAAAAATGTGTGGTGACGGGCCGTCCGGCCCACATTTTCAAGATCGTTGTGCTTGCCGCTGACCCTCAGGCATTTTTGAGAACTCGTTGCGCGTATATAATCGCGGCGCTCAAGACCAGTGAAGGTATCCTTGAACTGGACCATGCCGGCATTCGTAAAAAGAAGGGTCGGGTCGTTTAGGGGCACCAGCGGGGAACTGCGAACGGGACGATGTTCTTTTTCAGCAAAATAATCGATGAACAACTTTCGTATTTCGTTACCAGTCATTACGGGTGGCGCCTCCCTCAAACACGGAAGAACAACGATTCATATTCACTTTTATCCTGGAGCCCTTCGATAAACCTCAGCAATTCAAACAATTCGAAGGGAAAACAACTCTCTCATACGTATGGTCAAATTTCCACTTCTTCCCGGTATTCGCCGAAATTCGCACGCATCACATCGGATATCTCGCCCACCGTCGTATAAACGCGAACAGCATCCAGGATATAGGGAAGAAGGTTGTCTCCCCCCTTTGCCGCATCGCTCAGGGCGCCCAGGCGCTCGGAAACGGCAGAGGCGTCTCGTCTTTCCCTCAGCGCCGCCAGACGCGCACGTTGCTCCTCCTCGACCTCAGGACGTATCTGGAGGGTATGAATCGCAGGTTCGCTCCCGGTGGCGTATTCGTTCACGCCCACGACGGTGCTCCGCCCATCATCTATCGCACGCTGGGCCTGATAGGCGCTTTCCTGAACCTCGCGCTGCACCCACCCCTTTTCGATTGCCCTGAGCATGCCGCCCATCTCATCGATACGGGAGATAATCTTTTCTGCCCGTGCCTCGATTTCGTCCGTCAGGGCCTCGATGGCATATGAACCGGCACAAGGATCTACCGTTTCGGCCAAATTCGTCTCCTCGACGAGTATTTCCTGGGTTCTTAGCGCAATGCGCACCGCTTTTTCGGTGGGTAGGGCGAGGGCCTCATCCATCGAATTCGTGTGGAGCGACTGCGCCCCGCCCAGGACCGCCGCCATCGCCTGGACCGCCACCCGCACGACATTGTTCCGAGGCTGCTGCGCAGTAAGCGCACTTCCCGCCGTCTGGGCATGAAAACGAAGCATGCACGCCTTATCCGATTTAGCGCCGAATCGCTCGCGCATGATCCTCGCCCAAAGCCGACGCGCCGCGCGAAACTTGGCTATCTCCTCGAGAAAATGATTATGCACATTGAAGAAAAAAGAAATTTGGCTCCCTATCTCATCGACATCAAGACCTCTATCCACTGCGGCCTGCACATAGGCGATGCCGTCGCCAAGGGTGAAGCCCACTTCTTGCACAGCCGTCGAGCCCGCCTCGCGAATATGGTAGCCGCTGATGGAAATAGCGTTCCATTTGGGCACGTTTTCCTTACAAAAGGCGATGGTGTCCGTAATCAGCCGCATGCTCGGGCCAGGAGGGTAAATGTAAGTCCCCCGGGCAATATATTCTTTCAGAATATCGTTCTGCACCGTCCCCCTGAGAGCATCAAATGGAATTCCCCGTTTCTCTGCTGCTGCCAAATAAAAACAGAGCAAAACGGATGCGGTGGCGTTAATCGTCATCGAAGTGGAAATCTGCTCGAGAGGCAATCCTTCGAGGAGCACTTCCATGTCCTCGAGCGAGCAAATGGAAACACCAACTTTGCCCACCTCGCCAAAAGCAAGGGAATGATCAGCGTCAAAGCCAATCTGCGTGGGCAGGTCAAAAGCCACAGAGAGGCCCTTCTGGCCATGCTCAAGTAGGTAATGAAAGCGCTGATTTGTTTCTTGGGCAGTGCCGAATCCGGCGTACTGGCGCATCGTCCAAACGCGCCCCCGGTACATATCGGCGTAGATCCCCCGGGTAAAGGGAAATTCGGCTGGAGCACCCCCGTCATCAGGAACAGTTCCCTCCGCACCCTCTCCATGAAACGGCTTGAGCCGAATCCCCGAAGTGGTGATATGTCGATCTTCTTCCATGCCAGCCTCAGATAAATCTAAATTCGTGGGCCCACGCCTTTCGGCAGCCTCTCAAACACCTATCATACCCATTCACTCCTTCTCCGGCACGGCCCAATACCTTTCATCAACACATTTGAAAATAAACAAATTCGAGATAAAATACACGCATGACCAGTGACTCTCTCCCCTTGTTTCCGCTCCGGGTAGTTCTTCTCCCCGATGAAATTCTGCCCCTCCACATATTCGAGGAGCGCTACAAGGAGATGATCAACGAGTGTTTGGATCACGGCGGGCCGTTCGGGGTCGTTTTGGCCGAGAACAACGAGATACGAAACATTGGCTGCGCCGCGCGGGTCACTAACGTCCTCGAGAGATTTCCAGACGGCAAACTCAATATTATGACCCAGGGAAAAGAAAGATTCAGAATCCTCCACCCTTACCAGGAACTTGCCTACATGACCGCCGATGTCGAGTATTTCGACGATCCGCCCGAGAGCGAAGCCTCCCCCGATCTGGCAGAGAAGATAATCGACGCCATTTCAGATGCGGATACCGGCAAATCCCATGTTACGGATGAAATTCGGCGAGACTTTAAAAAACTTTCTTTTCGGGCCGGGGCCATGCTTGGCCTCTCGCTTTCGAGCAAACAGATGCTTCTTGAGTCCGTGTCCCCGGACGAGCGGGCGGAGATTATTTTAGAAATGCTTGAGGAATCGAGAAGAACAAGTGTGAATTTAAAAACTATTCAAGAAAACGACACACACCGAAATGGACACCAAAACGGGCACTTCAAGAAATAAGCGCCCTCATCCGCTATCTTCTTGCTCAGAAATTCTGAGAATCGAGTTTGCCCGGCCACTTTCAGGATTCACCTCAACGAGAACTCCATTAATCTGGCCTCGCCCACCAGACACCTCAAAGCGATTAGGAATGCCCGAGAGAAACTTTCCCACCGCGATGGAAGTCTTTATACCGATCACCGAATCAGCAGGCCCGGTCATTCCCGCGTCAGAGAGAAAAGCTGTTCCCTGTGGCAAAACTCTTTCGTCCGCCGTCTGGATGTGTGTGTGGGTCCCGATAACTGCGCTCACCCGGCCATCGAGATGCCACCCCATGGCAACCTTCTCGCTCGTCGCCTCGGCATGGAAATCGACAAAAATCATACGGACGTTGGAATCAAGATTTTTGAGCAAACGGTTGGCCTCCTGGAACGGACAATCAACCGGAGGCATAAAAACCCGGCCCATTAGATTAATAACGGCGACTGGGCCTTGCAATGTATTAGCGATAAAGAACCCCAACCCCGGTGCACCCGTAGGATAATTCGACGGACGGAGCAAACGCGGCTCATGGAGCATAAACTCTTTAGTCTCTTTTTTGTTCCAGATATGATTTCCCGAGGTGATGACATCCGCACCAGCCCCAAAAATATCCTCGGCGTTTTCATTTGTGATGCCGAACCCACCGGCCGAGTTTTCTCCGTTAACGATACACAGATCGGTTTCGTGCCTCTGAAGCAAACCGGGAAGACGTTCCGCCAACATCCGGCGGCCCACCTTCCCGGCAATATCTCCAATAAAAAGTATTTTCAAAGCTAACTTACCGCGCCGTGGCCGTATGGCGAGTTTCCCGTATTACCGTCACCAGGATTTCACCGGGATAGGTGCGCTCCTCCTCGATTCGCTTGGCGATATCTCGCGCGAGGAAAGAGGCCTGTGCGTCGGTAATCTCATCCGGCGTAACCGCCACCCGTATCTCGCGCCCGGCTTGGATGGCATAACATTTCTCCACGCCCTTGAAAGACTCGGCGATACTCTCAAGCGCCTCAAGACGCTTGATGTAGCTCTGCACCATTTCGCGCCTCGCGCCCGGCCTGGCCGCAGAGAGCGTGTCCGCCGCCTTCACCAGCACCGCCTCGATGCAATTCGCCTCCTCGTCCTCGTGGTGGGAGGCGATGGCGTTAATCACCTCATCAGGCTCGTTATAACGCTTAGCGATATCGATTCCGATCTGCACATGAGAGCCTTCGACCTCATGCGTTGAGGCCTTGCCAATATCGTGAAGCAAGCCGGCCCGCTTCGCCATAGTCGGTTCAAGCCGAAGTTCGGATGCCAACATCCCGGTAAGATGGGCCACTTCAAGCGAATGCTTGAGCGCGTTTTGACGGTAGCTGGTGCGATAGTGCAAACGACCGATGAGCATCACCAGCTCAGGGTGAAATCCCTCGAGGCCCATCTCAAAAATAGCCTGCTCGCCTGCCTCGCGAATTCTACCCTGAATCTCATTTTTCATTTTGCCCACAACATCTTCGATCCGGCCGGGGTGGATCCGTCCGTCCAGAACGAGAGATTCCAGAGAAAGACGCGCCGTCTCTCGCCGAACGTTGTCAAAGCACGAGATCACCACCGCCTCGGGTGTATCATCGATGATCACATCCACACCCGTTGCCATCTCAAGCGCCCGGATGTTTCGGCCCTCGCGTCCGATGATTCGACCCTTCATTTCATCAGAGGGGAGATCAACCACACTCACGACACTCTCGGCGATATGGTCGTTTGAATATCTTTCAACAGCCAGCGCAACGGCCTTCACCGCATCGCGCTCCACATTTTCCTTGGCTTTTTGCTCCATGCGCTGGATCTCGCCAGCAACGTCCTGCTTGGCTTCTTCCATATACCTGTCCATCAATTCTTTTTTGGCCGATTCAACACTCATTCCGGCCACTTCCTCAAGCTTGCGCAACGCCTGATCTTGAAGATCCTTGTAGCGGGCTTCCTCGTCCACCATCCGCCCTTCGCGATCTCCGAGACGCTGCTCTCGCTGCTCTAGAGACCCTTCCTTGGTGTCGAGGGTCTCTCTGCGCTTGTCGAGTGTCTCCTCGCGCTGAGCAACTCGCTGCTCAAGCTTTTGTGTCTCTTCCATTCTAGATTCATTTTGCCGTTCCAACTCTTCGCGCTGCCGGAGAAGCTCGGCCTTCTGCGTAACTTCAACCTCTTTGAGGCGCTGCGTCAGCTTTTTGTCCGAGTTCGATTCAACCTCGCGTATTTTCTCATCCAGGCTCGACTGGGTGCGCCCGATTGCCTCTTCTGTTTTCTTCTTTGAAATGAAAAGCACCGCAGAACCAGCCAACCCGGCCCCCACGACGACTCCCACTATTAATGACATGACATCCATTATGAACTCCTAGGCTTATGAACACGGGAGAGCGAACGTACACACTCCCGATTAGTAGAGATCCAGTCCATCGAAACATCATATGGTCCTGAAGGGAGACTACCCTCCCAAACCATTTGAGATAAAAAGCCCGCACCAACGAGGCAGGGACGAATATGCAGCGACCCGAGCAGACGGTCATAAAAACCTGCACCCGAGCCAATACGGTTCCCGAACCGATCAAATGCAAGCCCGGGTAAAATCATGACATCAAACGTTGAAGGGGATTCGGAAGCGAGAGAATCCAAAGGGGTGGGAATCCCGAAAGCTCCTGGACGGAGTTCTTTCCTTGGCTCCCTGACCTGATGAAATGTCAGACTACCATCAGATACACGTGGAAAATAAAAAACCCTGGAACACGTATTACCCATGCTCCAAAGCCAGGCGAGGTCTACCTCACCTCTTACGGCTGAATAAACACCTACAGACCTCGCTCCCAACACATCGAGTAAGCCACTCAAACGCCTACAAGTCAGTTGACTCCACTTCTGATGGTTCTCTTTCGTGATCGCGCGCCGCATACCACTCATCTGTTTTCGGCAACGCTCTTTTTCCGTCTGACAATACGCTTTGGATAAACGCTCCAATTCCTTCTCCAACGGCCCACACAACCAGTGCGGACATCCCCACCCCGCGCCCCACAGGTATCGATGTGGGACGTCGGAGGGAGACATACTAAATGCCCCGCTAAAATGCCGTGTGCTGGAAGCGTTCGATCCCCAGCATAGGCTAGGTGGGCACCCAATCCACGGCTTTAGGCTGACTCAAACATCGAGTAGCTCACCACTGAGGAAACGGGCTCCCGGATCAAAAAATACTGGGTCAAAATGCTATTCAACATCACGCACACCGCAGGGCAAACTGTACTCCTAAATATAGTATGCCACCAAACCTGGGGGTTGGATACTGAATACGGGGAAGGGAATCTAGGTTTTTATGCTGATTTTTCAAGCATTTCGATGAGGGAATCGGCCCTCTGGGCAATTTCGTCCACCGATTCTTGCTGGACTCTGCGCTCCTCGAAGAGCTCGTTAGCGATATTCATAGACGCCAAAAGAGCCACTTTTAGGGGATCGTTGCTCTGATTAGCTACTTTGCGAATCTGCTCATCCACAAAACTAGCCAAATCTTCAGCATATTGCGGGTTCGCCGAACTCTTCAAATTTAACTGTTGCCCGAATATTTCCACCATAATTTTTTCGCTCATCACCCCTCCCTCATCGGGTTGAATCCGCGTCCTCGTGCGTTATTAAGCGGAAGGCAAATTATTAAGAATACGCTCCACACGCTCGCGCACCTCGTCTCGTTCCCCCTGGAGCCGGGTAATTTCCTCGCGAAGCTTGTTAACTTCCTCATCGCGTCCCGTCGACGCAACCGCCACCCTGCTTGCCTCCAAGCGTGCCTGCTCAACCTGCGATTCGAGCTCCGCCCGGCCGCTCCGGAGAGCCTCAAGCTCCTCCAACATATTTTTCAGTGATGCCTCTAGGGTTTCGAGTTTGTCGATAACCATTCGAGATATTTCCTACCAGGCGAAATGGGAAAATAATAGTATAGGGCATTCTAAGATTGTAAACAGGACAGCGTCAAGAAAAACCCTTAGCCTCTAATCTTCGCCCCGAATCGGGTTTCAAGATCTTTCACGATATCCCAGAACAATTTATCGACTTCCTCGTCGTTCAATGTCCGCTCGAGGTCCCTAAAAACAAGGGAATAGGCCAGACTTTTCTTTTTTTCGGCTACCAGGGCGGCATCTTGATAGATATCAAAAAGGGTGGCCGATTTGAGCAATTCGCCCCCCGAGGTTTTGAGGCGCTCGCTGACCGAGCCATGTGACACATCCTCGCCGACCACAATCGCCAGATCTCGTAGGCTCGCCGGAAAGCGTGGAACCGCCTGAAGACGCCGAGGAACTTGCTCAATAGCGGCAATTTCCTCCAAATTTAACTCAAATACATAGATGCTCTGGCGAATTCCCCATGAACCTAGAATGTTTTTTTCCAAGCTGCCAATAACGCCAACCTGGGCACTCCTCAACAAAATTGCCGCGGACGAGTCCAAATTATACGGCGAGCCTTCGTCCAGTAGTGGCGAAAACTCAAACTCTGGCACCCGAAGTTGAAGGCGAAGCCGCTCAAGCGCTCCCTTCAAATCGAAAAGGCGACCAGGAAGCTCCGCCTCTCCTCCCGGGGATTTACCATCGGGCCAAAGGGCCTCAGGCGAAGGATCTGATATCAGGGCGCAGACGCGGCGCACCTCGGTGGGAAGCTTCTCGCCAGCCTTTCGGTGATAGGTTTTTCCGATTTCAAATAAGCGAACCTCTTCCACCCCCCGATTCAAATTCATTTCGGTATTGCCGATGAGACCGTTGAGCAGTGTCGTCCGCATGACATTCATCTCGGCGCTGAGCGGATTCTGGAGAGGAATCATATCCTCGCCAGCATTTCCTAGTTTTTCGAGGGCTGACTGGCTCACGAAGCTGTAATTGAGCGCCTCGCAATAACCGGCTGCTATCATCGATTCGCGAACTTCTTTCTCAAACCGATTAAGAGCGGGGGGCCGCTCGGGCGGCACTGAAGTCGCTGGCAGGCGGGAAGGTATTTTTTCATACCCGATACGCCGGGCCAGCTCTTCAATCAGATCGATTTCTCGCTCGATATCGTGCCGGAAAAGCGGAACTTCGACATCAAGAGCGCTGCCCTCAGCCTCCTTGACGGTCATTCCAAGCGCCTCAAGCCCTTGGCGCACTTCCGAGGGGCCAACCTTAATCCCCAAAAGCTCCGAGGCACGCTCCGTCCTCAGGCGAACGCTAATCGGCGCCACCGGGGCCGGATGAACGTCCACCGCCCCCCCGGCAATTTGGCCGCCACCAGTCTGTCGGATGAGCTCAATGGCCCAATCGGCCGCCCGCCGAGTACCCTCAGGGTCCACCCCTCTCTCAAAGCGATAGGACGCCTCGGTGCTGATGCTCAGCCTTCGCCTTGTGGCCCGAATTGTCGAGGGCGTGAAATACGCGCTTTCGAGGAGAATGTCCTCTGTGCCGTCGTTAATCTCTGAGTTCTGACCTCCCATGACGCCCCCGATGGCCACCGGTCGCTCGGCGTCACAAATCATCAGATCCTCCTCGCTCATCCGCCTCTCCTGGCCGTCCAGGGTGGTGAAAGGGCCGTCTTCCTTATTCCAGCGGCGCACTACGATTTTTTGCTCGGCAAGGTTTGTGATGTCGAAGGCATGAAGCGGTTGGCCCAGGGAGAGCATGACGTAGTTCGTCACATCCACCACATTGCTGATTGGGCGCATACCAGCCGCCCGGAGGCGCCGCTGCATCCACGCTGGCGAGGGACCGATACGAGCGCCCTTGATGACTCGGGCGACATAACGCGGACATTTATCTGTGTCAAGAATTTCCACCCCGCAGAGGGCATCCGCACTCTCTCCGAGCGCTTCCTCAACTTCAACGGAGGGCCATTTCAGGGGCTGCCCCAGGATAGCCGAAACCTCGCGCGCCACACCCATGATCGAGAGACAATCCCCGCGGTTCGGCGTGACACTGATTTCGAGGATCACATCATCCAACCCAAGGACCGGTGCCGCACTCGTACCCACCGCGGAAGAAGGCTCAAGAACAATGATTCCAGAATGATCGTCGCCAATTTCGAGTTCACGCTCAGAGCAGAGCATCCCCTCGCTCTGCTCGCCACGAATGCGGGCGGGTTTAATTTCCATGCCGCCCGGGAGCGTGATGCCAGGCGGTGCAAGGACCACTTTTTGCCCCGCCGCAACATTTGGCGCCCCACACACTATCTGGCGCTCACCTTCGCCATCATAAACCCGGCACAGCTTGAGCTTATCGGCGTTCGGGTGCTTTTCCGCAGACAAAACCTCGGCCACGAGCAGGCGATCAAGGTTATTACCCGGTCGTTCGATTACCTCGGCCTCAAGCCCGTTCATTAGCAAATCATGAGCGAGTTGCCCGGGCAAAGCGGGATCGGAAAGATCCAAATCGATATATTCAGAGAGCCATTCAAGACTAAGGAGCATTTTTTTTCTTCTTACCGTTTATAAAAATTAAAGTGTCATCGTAATTCCGAGGCGCACCTAAAACTGCTGAAGCATTCGAACATCATTCTCGAAGAACATGCGGATATCGCTAATGCCGTAGCGGAGCATGGCCACCCGCTCGACACCAATTCCCCACGCGAAACCACTCCACTCCTCGGGGTCGTATCCCACCGCCTTGAACACAGCGGGATCGACCATTCCAGCCCCCAGCACTTCAAGCCACCGTCCACCTGCGAGGTGGTCGCACGCAATATCAACTTCCGCGCTGGGCTCGGTGAATGGGAAAAAGCTGGGCCGCAGCCGAATGCGGAACTCCGGGCCAAATATCTCATGCACAAACGTCTCAAGCGTTCCCTTTAGATCGGCAAAAGAAAGACCCTTGTCCACATACAGGCCCTCAATTTGATGAAACATCGGCGAATGAGTGACATCGGCATCGCACCGGAACACCTTACCGGGCGCTATGATTTTCACAGGAGGCTTCACATTTTCCATCACCCGTATTTGCACGGGCGAGGTATGGGTCCGCAAAAGAACATCATCAGATATATAGAAGGTGTCCTGCATGTCTCGGGCAGGGTGGTCCCGCGGAATGTTCAAAGCCTCGAAATTATAGCTATCAAGCTCAATCTCGGGCCCCTCGACCACCGTATATCCCAACCGGGAGAGAA
The DNA here is from genome assembly GCA_018669005.1 of Nitrospinaceae bacterium. NCBI lineage: Bacteria > Pseudomonadati > Nitrospinota > Nitrospinia > Nitrospinales > Nitrospinaceae > Nitrospinaceae bacterium. The sequence goes on along the minus strand of JABJAL010000007.1, from coordinate 42,492 downwards.
CCTCGACGATATCCTCCATCGTCTGAATAAGCGGGTGCTTGTGGCCCAAGGGTTGAGAGCGCCCCGGCACCGTGAGATCAACTCTGGGCCCGCTCGCCGCGCCAGTCTCCTCGAAGTCGATGGAACCCTCCGAGATTTCCACCTGACCGAATAATAGAACCTTGCCACCCTCGTTCTGGATCTCAGATTGAATGGCCTCCTGAAAGGCAGCCATATCTCCCTTCTTGTGAGCAGTGAGGCTTTTCTCGATCAACCCCTTGAGGCGATTAGCCAAGGGTCCGATAACCCGTTTTTGCTCCGGCGGCAAATCCTTGAGACCCTTGGTCACTTCATTCAGAATTCCGCCTTTTCGCCCTAGATAGCGAATCCGGATTTCCTCGGCCTGGGCCTCGCTCACAACTTCAGCAATTGAGCGAAGCGCCTCACGCGCAAGATCGTGAAGTTCAAGTTCCGTGGTCATGACACTCCCAGATTTCCTACACAGAGTTCATACAAAAAAAGCTCCGCCCTTGCGGACGGAGCCTGGAATATCTTTGGGGCCAATTGACTCCTAAGCGGCTGTCCGAGCAATCTCCACTAGCTTAGAAAACGCAGGTGGATCGGAAATTGCCAGTTCGGCGAGAATCTTGCGGTTCACTTCCACCCCCGCCTTGCCCAGACCGTAAATGAAGCGGCTATAGTTCATGCCCTCCAGACGAACGGCGGCATTGATGCGCACATTCCAGAGCCGACGAAATTCGCGTTTCCTGACCCGACGATCCCGGTAGGCGTATGACATGGCCCGGAGAACGGTTTCTTTTGCAGAGCGATACCGTTTGGAGCGCGCACCGCGATATCCCTTTGCCTGCTTGAGAAGTCTTTTGTGGCGTGCGCGACTAGCTGCATGTCCTGTCGAACGGGGCATATCCTCAATACCTCAAACAAAGTAAAAAAGCGGGGCCAAATCTTCATACCCCGGCAAATTAGCCTAAAATCACCTTCTTTTTTCAACGCGCCGGAATATACCCGTTGACCCGGCCTTCTGCAAGCCTTCAACGCCCAAGCCAGCAACCTGAAAGGAAAGAGCGGCAAAAAAACCATAACACATTGAATTAACTGTCAATATTCGAATCTAAAGATAGGGGAGCAACTTCTTAACAAGACCCCGATCCGCATCCGACACGAGCCCCGCACGACGCATTTCACGCTTCCGCTTGGTGGTCTTCTTCGTAAGAATATGGCGCCGGTGTGAGTTATTCCGCTTGATTTTACCGGTTCCCGTAACTTTGAAGCGCTTCGCCGCACCCCGGTTGGTTTTAAGCTTCGGCATCAGTTTTCCCTTCCTCGATATTTTGCTCCTCCACCGGCTCAGGCGAGCTTTCGGCAGATTCAGCACTCTTATTTTCGACTGCTTCATTGAGGCTATCGGTCAGGGGTGCCGTCAGGGCACCCTCTTCCTCATTCAAACGCGCTTTTTTGCCAGATTTACCCTTCGCTCCGCCACTCTCCTTGATCTTCGCGGCGGCCTTGTTCGGCGCCAACACCATCGTCATGTTCCGTCCCTCAAGAAGAGGATTTTGCTCGATGGTGCAGATTTCCATCAGATCATTCGACACCCGATCAAGAAGCTTCCGGCCAAGATGAGGGTGTGTCACTTCCCGCCCGCGAAACATGATCGTCACCTTAGCCTTGTTGCCATCGAGCAAAAACCGCTCAGCATGGTTTTTCTTGAATTCATAGTCGTGCTCATCGATTTTGATCCGCATCTTAACTTCCTTGAGCTCGACGATCTTCTGGCGCTTCTTGGCTTCCTTGCCTTTTTTCTGCATCGAGTATTTATAGCGCCCGTAATCCATGATCTTGCACACAGGCGGGTCGGAATTGGGCGCCACCTCGACCAGATCGAGGAATCGATCCTCTGCGGCCTTAACGGCATCGTCAATCGAAAGTATCCCCAATTGTTCGCTTTCTTCGTCGATAACTCGCACCTCGGGAACACGGATATCATGATTAACACGTGGACCTGTAACAGTCGGGCTGATGTCCCTGCGGCGCGATCGAAGAACCATATTAATTCTCCCCTGGGGATTGGGAACGTGCGTTTACATTCGATTGAATTTGCTTCATCGCTTCCTCCAAAGAGATAGATCCGATATCGCCCTGGCCGCGAATCCTCATCGCGACTTCTCCCGACTCGGCTTCCCTCGCACCAATAACAAGCATGTAGGGAACCTTTTCGATTTGCGCTTCTCTAATTTTCTTTCCAATTTTCTCGTTACGAAAATCCGGCTCGACACGCAGGTAGGCGCCTCGAAGCTTTTCGACGACCTGATTTGCATAAGGAATCTGATCGTCCGTAATTGTCATGACTTTCGCCTGCACGGGCGCTAACCATGACGGGAAAGCACCAGCATAGTGCTCAATCAAACCACCTACAAACCGCTCCATCGAACCAAGAACGGTGCGGTGAATCATCACGACCAGGTGGCGATCGCCATCAGCCCCGACATACCGGAGGTCAAACCGTTTGGGCAGATTGAAGTCGAACTGGATAGTGGGTCCCTGCCACCCACGCCCAAGCGCATCGAGCATCTTGATATCGATTTTGGGCCCGTAGAACGCCGCCTCGCCCTCGATACGCTTATAAGGGATGTGGCGAGTCTCAAGAGCTTTTTTCAAGGCCTCCTCGGCGGCGGCCCAGTCATCTTTGCTTCCCGCATATTTTTCAAAATTAGCCGGGTCGTGAACCGAGAGTTCTATCTCGAAATTCTCGTAGCCGAAGCTCTCCAGCATGAACTGAGCCAGATCGATAACATTGATTACCTCATCCTGCGCCTGCTCCGGGGTGCAAAAGATATGCGCATCGTCCTGGGTGAAACCCCGGACACGAAGCATTCCATGGAGCACGCCACTTCTCTCATATCTGTAAACCGTGCCCATCTCTGCCAACCGGTAAGGAAGATCCCGATAGCTTCGAGTATCTGCTTGATAAATAAGAATATGACCCGGACAGTTCATGGGCTTAAGCACATATTCCTGCTCGTCAATATTCAGGACATACATGTTTTCCCGGTAATAGTCGTAGTGTCCTGATATCTTAAAAAGCTCGTCCCGTGCGATGTGCGGAATCGTGACCAACTGATAGCCGCGCTTGGTGTGCTCATCTTCCCAAAAACGCTCTACTGATTTACGGACAAGATTTCCCTTCGGCTGCCAATAGATCAAGCCCGGCCCCGCATTTTCGTCCACGAGGAACAAGCCAAGCTGCTTGCCCAGTACGCGGTGATCTCTTTCTTTGGCTTCCTTAAGCCTCTTCAGGTGGGCTTCGATCTCCTCGCGCGCAGGATAGGCAGTGCCATAGATCCGCTGAAGCATTTTATTCTTTTCATCACCCCGCCAATAAGCGCCGGCAACACTGAGCAACTTGAAGTGCTTGAGCTTCGCTGTCGAGGACATATGCGGCCCTCGGCACAGATCGACAAAATCTCCCTGCTGGTAAGTCGAGATGATCTCCCCCTCGGGAAGCTCGTTGATCATTTCAATTTTATAGGGCTCGCTCCGTTCCTCGAACAGTTTGAGGGCGTCGGCACGCTCGAGTTCCTCGCGCTTGATGGGAAAACCGCGCTTGGCGAGTTTCGACATCCGCTTTTCGATTTCAGCGAGATCGTCTGGCGTAAAAGTACGCTCAGTATCGATGTCGTAATAAAAGCCACTGTCGATGGGGGGACCAATGGTCAACTGGACGCCGGGGAAAAGCTCCAACACCGCCTGCGCCATGAGGTGGGCCGTGCTGTGGCGCAGAACTTCCAATCCCTCTACGGTATCAAGCGTTACATACTCGACCGAAGTGTCGGGTGGAACGGCGCTGTTCAGATCGACAACCTTGCCATCGATCTTGAGGGCAACTGCGTCTTTGGGCGGATTTTTCAAATCTGATCTAACTGCCATATTTTAGAGGCTACGCCAAAAGTTCCTTTGCTAGAGAAAAAGAAAACTGGCTCAAAAACATTCAACCAATCAGCTATATAATGGTAGGCGCGGGCGGTTTCGAACCGCCGACCTCTTGCGTGTCGAGCAAGCGCTCTACCCCTGAGCTACGCGCCTTTGTCCTTCATCTATTTAAATCATAAGAAAGCGCCACATCAATTGTCAATGGCGATGACATCGTATACCACGGAACTGCTTCCTATGTATGGGAATTCCACCACAAAAACAACTATCTGGTTCTGCGAGCAGCCGCTCCGCCCCCCTTTTTCGAGCTTGTGGCAGGAGACTTCGGAACGGAGGGCCCCCGGCGCTTCGCTCCCACCCCGATCATTGAACCTACTCGTTTGCTCTTGATATCAGTTTTAGACGAGGAGGAATCGCGTTTTCTGACAGGTTGTGGGAGAAGACATTTTTCCACGACCTGCTCGACATTATCCACAAAATGAATATTGAGGCCGAGGGGCGTTTCCGCCTCCAGTTCCACAACGTCTTTTCGGTTCTCCTCGGGCAGAATTACCTCTGGGATGCCGCCGCGCCTCGCAGCGAGCAGCTTCTCCTTAACGCCTCCGATGGGAAGCACACGCCCCCTGAGGGTGATTTCACCACTCATCGCAATGTCGTGGCGGACTTTTCTGCCGCTCAGGGCGCTGACCAACGCCACCGCCATCGTAATGCCCGCAGAGGGCCCATCCTTGGGAATCGCCCCTTCGGGAAAATGAATATGCATATCTTTTTTTTCATAAAAATTGCTCTGAACTCCGTATTCCTTCGGATGCGAGCGAAGCCAGGAAATTGCGGCACGGGCGCTTTCCTTCATCACATCACCTAGTTTTCCAGTCAGTATGAGCCCACCTTTCCCAGGGAACACACTTACCTCCAACGGAAGAAGCACCCCTCCCATGGAAGTCCAGGCCAAGCCGGTGGCCACCCCCACCCCGGCCCGGGTTTCGGGACGATCAGGGGTATAGCGGCGAGCACCGAGATATTTTTCTAGGGCCTCAGGCTTCACCGCCACCAGTTTACCCTGACCAGGTCTCTTGGAGTTGCCTCCTTTTTGGCTTTTTGACCTCTTGACCTTCCCAGTAGAACTTTCAACTAGATTACGTGCAACTTTCCGGCAAATATTTCCAAGAGTCCTCTCCAGATTACGCACACCGGACTCGCGGGTATATTCGTGAATGACACGAAGAGTGGCGTCATCAGAAATCTGAATCTTACTTTCCTCAAGACCGTGTTCCTCACGCTGCTTGGGAATGAGAAAACGCTTGGATATCTCCAGTTTTTCTTCCTCTGTATATCCGGCGAGGCGTATAACCTCCATCCGATCGAGGAGGGCAGGTGGTATAACGTCGGTCGAATTCGCCGTTGTGATGAAAAAAACCTGACTAAGGTCATAATCCACTTCAAGATAGTGGTCGTTGAAGTTCTTATTTTGTTCGGGATCGAGCGCTTCAAGCAAGGCTGAAGCGGGGTCACCTCTGAAGTCCGCCCCCATTTTGTCGATCTCATCCAGAAGAAAAACGGGGTTCTTGGTACCCGCTTTTTTCATCGACTGAATAATTCTCCCCGGCAGGGCACCAATATAGGTTCGCCGATGCCCCCTGATCTCGGCCTCGTCACGAACACCCCCCAGAGAAACGCGGATAAACTTTCTGCCCAAGGCATTAGCAACACTTTTGCCCAGCGATGTCTTACCGACGCCCGGAGGTCCGACAAAACACAAAATCGGTCCGCGGATTTTATTGTTCAAAATCTTGACGGCCAAATGCTCAAGGATTCTTTCTTTGACCTTCTTCAAACCAAAATGCTCATTTTCAAGAATATTTGATGCTTCTTTCAGATTATTCCGATCCCGGGTCTTATTCGCCCAGGGAATTTCAAGCAACCACTCGACATACGTTCTGACCACAGAGGCTTCCGGCGAAAGCGGGGTCATCATCTCGAGTCGAGTTATTTCTTTTTCGACCTTCTCGGAAACCTCTTTGGGCAATCGAACCTTCTGGGCAATTTGTCGAAGCTCCTCACCGTCTCCAGCCACTCCATCGGAGTTTCCAAGTTCTCTTTGAATCGCCTTGAGCTGTTCCGTCAAATAAAATTCTTTTTGATTTCGATTCATCTGACGCCGAGCACGCGAGCGCACCTTGCGCTCCACCTTGAGAAGTTCAATTTCCTTATCGATCAATGTGGTGAGTGCCTTTATTCTGTCTGCTGGGTCAAAAGTTTCCAACAAATGCTGCCTTTCGGCGTTGTTGATGGGAAGGTTCGCAGCCACGGCATCAGTTATGGCCGAGACACTTCCAAGACCTTCAATTGCCGCATACACTTCATGGGGAATTCGTTGATTAACTCGGAGATAGTCCTCAAACAGAGCCATCAATCCCCTGCACCGCGCCAAAAGATCAATAGACTCAACTTCTGAATCATCAATTGGCCGAACATCGGCCCACAACGAATCGCCCTCGAAGTAAAACTCATTTACATGACAACGCGAGACGCCCTCAAGCAACAACTTGATAGTCCCATCGCTCAGCCGCATCACCTGGAGTATTTCGGCTTCGGTGCCTACTTCATAAAGACCTTCGGGCTCCGGATCTTCATCGCGTGCATCACGCTGCGCAACCAGCAACAATTTAGTCGCAGAGGGGGGCAAAGATTCTACGGTGATCAGCGCTCGGCCTTTTGCCACAAAAATCGGAGTAGAAACGTGAGGGAAAAGGACAACATCTCTTAACGGGACACATGGAAGGGTATACGAATCGGTACTCACAAATTCCTCACTGCCAGCATACAAACATACCCGTGGAAAAAAGAGCTAATCAAAATTTAGCTAGCCTTTTCATAAACCAGGATGGGTTTTTCCTTGCGGTGAACAACATTTTCGTCGATGACAATTTCTTTCACATCCGCCGTCGAAGGCAAATCGAACATCGTCTCCAACATAATATCTTCAATGATAGATCGAAGCCCTCGAGCGCCCGTTTTATGCTCAAGCGCAAGCGCGGCAATTTCTTTGAGTGCACCATCGGTAAAACGAAGCGTGGCATCCTCGAATTCCACCAGTTTACAGAACTGCTTCACCAGGGCATTGCGTGGCTCGGTGAGGATTTTGACCAAGGCTTCCTCGTCTAACTCGTTCAGCGTGGACAGAACAGGCAAGCGACCGACAAATTCAGGAATCAAGCCATACTTAAGCAAGTCCTCGGGAGACGCCTGTGAGAGCGTTTCGCTAATTGTCTCATCGTTCTGCGATTTCAACTCAGCCCCGAAACCCAGACCACGTCGACCTACACGGTTGCGGATAATCGTATCCAAACCAACAAAGGCCCCGCCGCAAATAAACAGAATATTGACCGTATCCACCCGGAGAAACTCTTGATGGGGGTGTTTCCGGCCACCCTGGGGCGGTACGTTTGCGATGGTGCCTTCGATGATTTTCAAAAGCGCCTGCTGAACGCCCTCTCCCGATACATCGCGGGTAATCGAGGGATTCTCGCTTTTGCGGCTAATCTTATCGATCTCATCTATATAGATAATACCTCTCTCGGCGCGGGGAACATCGTAGTCGGCCGCTTGGAGGAGTTTGAGAATTATGTTCTCAACATCCTCTCCAACATAGCCCGCCTCTGTGAGCGTAGTCGCATCCACAATGGCAAAGGGAACATCGAGAATCCGCGCCAAGGTCTGCGCCATGAGAGTTTTGCCTGAGCCTGTCGGCCCAACCAAAAGAATGTTGCTCTTTTGTAATTCCACCTCATCGAGATCACCGCGCGAATCTATACGCTTGTAGTGATTGTAAACCGCCACAGACAGTATTTTTTTTGCTCGCTCCTGTCCGATGATGTGATCGTCGAGAATAGACTTTATTTCCACGGGCTTGAGGAGTTTTTTAGCCTCGCGTTTGCGCTCCTCGTTCCATTCCTCCATCATGATTTCGTTGCATAGCTCTACGCACTCATCGCAGACATAAACCTGGGGTCCGGCGATAAGCTTTCTCACCTCCTCCTGGCTTTTTCCGCAAAACGAACAGCGAAGGGTGTCGCCTTTATCTGATTCTTTTTTAACCATTTTCTCCTACCCCAAATCTGGGAACGATATCAAACTTGCTCGTAGGTAATTCTACATCAACCGGAGGCAAATAAAGATCGAAAATCCTTCGATCTTTATCAATCCTTCGTTACTTATCGTCCTCTTTGTCCGTTTTCTCAACACCTGAACCATTTTGATTCATATCTGCCCTAGAAACAATGACATCGTCTATAAGACCGTAGTCCTTGGCCTCCTCGGCACTCATGAAATTGTCCCGGTCAGTATCTTTGATAATCCGCTCCATATTCTGACCCGTATGCTTCACGAGGATGCCGTTTAACTCATCACGCATGCGGAGAATTTCCCTTGCATGGATATCGATGTCCGAGGCTTGCCCCTGGACGCCCGCAAGTGGCTGATGAATGAGAATGCGCGAATTAGGGAGGGCAAGTCTCTTGCCAGTAGCACCCGCTGTCAAAAGCAGGGCACCCATACTAGCCGCCTGGCCAATGCAAATTGTCGAAACACTCGGCTTAATGTATTGGATCGTGTCGTAAATACCGAGACCTGCGGTAACTGAACCACCAGGGCTATTGATGTACATCGAAATGTCTCGATCAGGCTCATCGGCCTCCAGGAAAAGAAGCTGGGCTGTCACAACATTGGCGATATGGTCGTCAATCGCTGTTCCCAGAAATATGATTCGATCCTTGAGGAGACGGCTATAAATATCGTACGCCCTCTCGCCTCGGCTAGTTTGCTCCACTACCATTGGGATAAGTCCCACAACGAGCCCCTTTCGTTACTACTCCGGATTATTGGATTCTTCTTGAGCGCCGCCCTCCGGGGCGGCCTCGGCAACTGTTATCTCTACTTCAGCCTGTTCGTACAACCAATCAACCGCCTTATTATAGTTGATATTTTTGATTAGCGAAGCCATGCCGCCCATCTCTTCCATCCGCTCTCTGAGCTGATCGGGCTCCATCTGGTAGCGGGCCGCCATCCCGGCGATATGAGCATCTATTTCCTCGGGACCCGCATCAATATTCTCCTGCTCACGAATCCGGTCAATCAGAATCATCTGGCGGACACGCTCCTCGGCCTGGGGCAAAATGCTTTCCCGCATCTGCTCGCGCTGGCCTGACGTAATCTCCAGGTTCGGATTCTCCTGCCGCGCCTGCTGCTCGTATTCCTTGATACGCTCGTCGGCCTCGGAGTTAATGAGGCTGGCGGGCAAGTCGAACTTATGCATATCCACCAATTTTGAGAGCAGCAAAGTAGTTCCCTGCTGGCGCGACATCGAATCCGCCTGCGCCTCAATCTCTTTTTTGACTTGCTCGCGAAGCTCATCCACCGTAGAGAGACCGCCACCGAGCGTTTTGACATATTCATCATTCAACTCAGGTGGATGCGGCTCTTTGATACCCTTGAGCTTCACATGAAAGCGCAGACTCTTTCCCGCAAGATTAGGCGGCCCGCTCTCGGGAACATCGACCTCAAAATCCTGCTCCTCTCCCGCCTTCATCCCGAGGATCGTGTCCTCAAGCTCTTTCTCATTTCGACCACCGCCTAGGAGTAGCGTCTCGTTCTCCCTCTTGGTGTCCGGCACCAACGTTTCTCCATCGAAACCCTCGATATCGAATGTAACGTAATCATCCTCCTGCGCACCCCGCTCAACATCCTCATAGGTGGCTGCCTGCATGAGAAAACGATCAACCTGTTCTTGAATCATATCCTCGGTAACAGCTGTTTTGGGGACCTCAATTTCTATACCCTTGTATTCGCCCAACTCGTAAGGCGGGATGACCTCGACGATCGCCTTGTACGTCAGGTCAGATGACTCGTCTTCGTTGTTAATGTCGGTGACATTCGGCTCGCCGACCGGACTCATCCCCTTTTCCTCGAGTAACTCTACACACGAGGAGGAAATAACACGGTTAACGACCTCGGCCTGCACTTCCTCGCCGTAGTACTGCTCAAGTATCCGGCGGGGCACCTTCCCCTTTCGGAACCCTTTAATTTTCACCTGCCCCGCCAAACGGGAGTATGTGCGGTTCACTTCTTTCACCACCTCATCGCGCGGAATGGCGACTTCGAGGCGCTTGGTGCATGCGTCAATATCGGTAATGGTCGATGTCATGTCTTTTTTATGAAAATCCCTTGTGAGAAGATCGGAAACGAACCCTGTAGAGGAAAACATGCCCCGCAGAGTAGAAAATGAAACGACTTAAAATCGATGGTGCGAAGGGGGGGACTCGAACCCCCATGCCCTAAGGCACTGGATCCTAAATCCAGCGCGTCTACCAGTTCCGCCACCCTCGCCCAATTTCCCTTGGCGGCGAAAAGCGGCTCCTAGCCGCCAAGGGAGTTTACTTTATTTTCACAGTGGGTGGGCGTCAAATCCCCCCGGCCCTCAACGTGCCCAACTTTTTTGTTAACACAAAAATGCCCGGCTAATGCCAGGCGGGGTGTCATCGCGGCCGGGAACTCGCCCCTGCCCAGCATGTGTTTTACTCGCATGCTTCCTCAATAAATGCATATGCATTGTGGGCATGGATGGACTCGAAATTCTCCACTTCCACATACATCCATTTGATTCTATTGTCCTTACGTAGCCTAAGCGCCACCTCTCGAACCATGTCCTCGACAAATCTAGGATTGTCGAAAGCCTTTTCAGTCACGAATTTCTCATCCTCGCGCTTGAGAACCGGATATAAATCGCAACTCGCAGCCTCCTCAACTAGTTCAACCAGCTCCTCGATCCATAACTCGCCATCGAAGCGGACCTTCACATTTACATTGCCCCGCTGGTTATGCGCGCCTCTCTCCGAAATTTCCTTCGAGCAGGGGCAGAGCGTCGCTATCGGCACGCCCACGCTGAGCACTAAATCGCTCGATTCTCCAAGCGAGGCCTCAAAACCACACTCGTAGGCCATCATGCCGGGCGCGCCCGTGATAGGAGCCTTTTTTTCCATGAAATAGGAAAACGTCACCATGAAATGTGCGGTTTCTGCCTCAAGACGTTCACGAATTTTTCTCAAAATACCGGGTACGCCCTCAACACTTATCCCCCCCCGGTAGTCATTAAGCACCTCCAGGAACCGGCTCATATGGGTTCCCTTGAAGTGGTGGGGTAAATCGACGTACATGTTGATCGTGCCAACCGTTTGTTGGGCCTCGTTTGAGCGATCTTTCACGGTGATCGGGTAGCGGATATCTTTCACCCCGACTTTATCGATACGAATATTTCTTTCATCCGAACTCGCCTGAACGTCGGCCAGCCCTTCGGAAATGTCTACCATTTCGGGCAATTCTCCAATGTAATAACCAAAGCGCTTTCAGCGCCCCGGGTTTTGTAGTCGACGGCGGTCAATCTCAGTCATTTTCTCCGAAACCGCCTGGGCAAGGTCTATACCCCGCTCGTTGGCATAATTCAAGATCGCTATCAGTACATCCGCCGCCTCATCAGCATAATCGGCCTCATCGGCAGCAGTGCCTTTCCATTCTTTTTTTTCGAGATTGGCAAGCTCCCCTGCCTCCCCGCATAGTTCTAGCGCGAAAAACCGAGGCTCCCTATCCGGGAAAACCGCCCGTTGATATGCTAAAAACTCTTTCTGGAGCACCTCAAGCCCCGTATAGGAATCCGGAAGGAGGGTTGAACCGTCGTCAGCCACTTATCCGCCCTTCCCTCAGACAAAAACATCTCAATCTATCCACCCACCTGGGGCGGAAACGGGTATTTTCCCACCACCCTCCTTTCCCGTCAATGGAGAGGCGGATAGCTCAATTCAAGACACTTGGAGGCCCTTTGGCAATTGACGGCTTCATGTGCTGGGGCCTAATCTGCGCCCCTCTTTGAGGATAACCCTGGGCCAGTCGGCCATGCTCACTTTTTGAAGGAGAACTATGATGCCGAACATCGACATGCATCACCACATTTTTATTCCCGAAACCGAGACCATCGCCTCCAAGGAGCGCGAACGCCGGCCTCAACACGCCGATAGCTTCGAGGGATTTTTCCCGACGGTTTCGTCTCAATTCAACCAAAAACAATTCCAAGAGAACTGGCGCGAACAACTTGCCGACGCAGACAGAAAACGCAAGGACATGGCCGACGACCGCCTCGACATGGCGCTTGTCTCGGCCTCGCCCCCTCATTTTTATTATTGGATCGGCGGCTCCGCTGGCACCGACATCTGCCATATTTCGAACGATGGTATCTCGGATTTCTGCAAGGCCGATTCCGACCACTTCCGGGGGATAGCGAACCTGCCCTTCCAAAACGGAGGAGAAGCCGCTGCCGCCGAGCTTGAGCGGGCGATGGGCCTCGGCCTCTTGGGCTGCGTCGTAGGCGACCGCGTAGGCACACAGGCGCTTGATGAGCCCCAGTTCGAGCCCTTCTGGGCGGCGGCCGAGCGCCTCGACGCACTTGTTTTCATCCATCCGGATTTCGCCGACTTCAAACCGATTTTCCCCTACTACATGGCTAACCACATCGGAAACCCGCTCTCAACAACGGTTGCAGCGACACGCCTCATACTCTCAGGGCACTTCGAGCGCTACCCCAATCTCAAAGTCATCCTCTCTCACGCTGGCGGCAATCTACCCTGGGCCATCGGTCGAATCGAGCATGCATGGAACGTGCGCCCAGAGACAAAAGTCCACACGCCGCATCCGCCAAGTTACTATTTTAAAAATCTTTATTTCGACGTAATTACCTTCAGCCAATCTGCTGTCAAATGGATGGTGCAGGAAGTGGGCGCCGATCATGTCGTTTGTGGCACGGATTATCCCTACGACATGATGCAGCTTCGCGTTGTGGACTACGTTGAGGGTGCGGGCCTAACCGCCGAGGATGAGGAAAAAGTTCTTCGAGGCAACACGGCAAGGCTTATAGGGCTTTAATCTAAAGTAAATTTTCGACACCGTGATACTTTGAAAGGGTAATCATGACGAAAATTTTTGTGCCATAGCCGATTCTGGAGGGCGCCGCCGCCGCGCTCGACAAACCAGGCAACGTGACGACATTTCCTCATATTGATCGTCAGATCCCCGAATCCAAGTTATTAGAGGCCGTGCGCGATAGACAAATACTTTTTGGCATAGGGAAGATACCCTTCAACGAGTGTGTAATCGAAGCGGCAAAAGAGTTGAAATTTATTTCCGTCATGCATGGAACGGCTAGCTTTATTGATTTTCGGCGGCCACGCGCCGAAACATCCCGGTAGCGGGACAAAAAAATGACGCACAAAACGGCGACTGAATTCACATTCATCCTTTTAATGGCGACAGCATGACGATTGCCAGAAGCCGATACGTTCCTGCGTGAAGGTCGCTGGCAACAAAACCAATCAATGGTTTTCATGGGCTCGCGCCTCCATGGCAAGGCGCTCGTAATCGTTGGTATGGGGCCAAATCGGACAGCTGGTCGCCCGCAAAGCCGCCGCTTGAGAGGAGATGGCTATGCGCACGGTTAAAAATATAGAGCGCTTTCTCGTCGGCGAGCGTCCTTATGACGTCTTTAACCCCGAAATTTATGGCGAGGCCGCCATCAAGAACGAGCGCATAGGATAAAAGGTTAGTTCTACTGGAAAGGACAAGGAAAAAGGTATCGACCTGAAAAGTTAAGGTCGCTTTCCGGCTAGGAGTGCCTCAAGAAAATCTCGGGTGCGCAACGCAATATCTGACCAAGAAAATACTCCCGACAAAACTTCCGACCCCTCTCGAAGAAGGTTGCGCCGTTCTGGATCATCCATGAGCGAGGCAACCTCGTCCGCGAGGGCCACGGCATCGCCAAAAGGCACCTGCGCAAAATTCTCTCCCGCCCTGAAGTAGCGTGTTGCGATCTTTGGCGGCGTGCTTACAACGGGCAAGCCATGGGCAATCGCGGCCATGAGCGAGCCGCGTCTTGAGGAGATCCCCCCATCGAAGGGTGCTAGAAACAGATCCGCCGCAAGGAGGATTTCAGTCACCTCCTCGGGCGTGACATAGCCGGTCCAAATCACATCGTCGTTGAGCCCAAGCTTGCGGCCACGATCTTGAAGCTCAGGATAAAAACCACCGTCATCACTTCGTCGACCACCTATCATGAAGAGGCGAAATTCGCGCCCTGCGTCTTTCCACCTGGCCGCCGCCTCCAACATCTGCTCGGCCCCTTTGCCGGGATAATAAAATCCAAAGTGCGCGAGTATCATTCCCTCATCGGATAATTTTCGCTCTTCACAAACTTTGCGACGTGCCGCTTCCTCCCGCGCACCATCCTGTCCGCCAAAGGGCTCGATATTGGCTCCTATGGGCACCTCCCAGAGCCTCTTTAGCCGCCATGGCATATACTTCCCGATTAAATACGTAACCTCCTCGTTTGTACTGAGTATGGCCGAAGATGCGGCAAGCATTATTCCCGCCCCCGCCTTGGAGGCGAATGTAGGCCCTCCAATCGTGTGCATGGAGAGCGCGAGAGGTACTCCCGGCGCAAGCAACTTCATAGCCATCGGAAGAAAATGGATCCATCGAGAAAAAGAGGAATACAAATCTGGGGCATACTGAACAAGCAGTGCGTCGATTTTTTCATCGCGCACCACTCGCGAAATTTTACGTAAGGAAGAAAAATTCCAATCTTGAGCGACACAAATGACCCTTGCATCATCCGAATGTTCAGGACCGGAATAACCCTCACTCGTAAGCACCAGAACTTCGACCCCGGCACGCACTAGCTCGGGCACGAGCATCTTCGTGAAATCGCCTATACCGCAGGGCTCGCGATTAGGCGGATAGTTGGGTGAAAGAATACCGATGCGCAAATGAATAATTCCCGGCTTGTGGTTCAGACTTTATTGGAAAAATTGGCGGCGACCCGCGAGTCTCCCAGATCGATACCGAGCGCTGAGCGAAGATCGTCGCCGCTGATTGTCTCCTTCTCCAAGAGTCGCTCGGCCAGTAATTCTAAATCAGCGCGCCGCCGCCGAAGTAGCTCCAAAACACGCGCTCCCTCAGCGTCGAGAATTTTCCCCACTTCCTCGTCCACCTCACGCTGAGTTGCCTCGCTGATAGGTTCCATCCCGGGAGGTGTCTGTGCGCCACCACTCAAGAAAAGAGGCCTCGTCGCAGTACGCAACGCTCGCGGGCCAAAGCGCTCCGTCATTCCATATTCGGTCACCATGGCCTGAGCCATGTCTGTGACCCGCTGGAGATCATTTTGCGCACCGGTTGAAACCTCATCGAAAATCAGAACCTCGGCTGCTCGACCGCCCAACAGAACGGCTATTCGATCTTCGAGCTCGCTCTTTGAGAGCAAAAAACGATCCTCGGTTGGGCGCTGAAGTGTATAGCCGAGCGCTCCGATACCCCGGGGGATAATGGAAACCTTTTGAACGGGATCGGAGCCATCCACCAACTCTGCGGCGATGGCATGCCCAAGTTCATGGAAGGCCACTCTACGGCGCTCCTCTGGCGTCATCACCCGGGATTTTTTCTCAAGCCCAGCGGCCACACGCTCAAAAGACTCCTCAAAATCGGCCATCGTAACGGCTTCCCGCTCATGCCTCGCTGCGAGAAGCGCCGCCTCGTTCGCCAGATTTGCCAGATCCGCGCCCGAGAGACCGGGCGTCATCTCTCCGATGCGATCAAGGTTTACGTCGGGCGCAAGAACGAGGTCCTTGGCATGGACCTTGAGGATATGTTTTCGCCCAATGAGATCGGGACGATCAACGAGAACCTGCCTATCGAAGCGACCGGGACGCATAAGGGCAGCATCCAAAATTTCAGGCCGATTGGTCGCCGCCATGATAATCACGCCCTTTCGAGTGTCGAAACCATCCATCTCAACAAGCAATTGGTTGAGTGTCTGTTCGCGCTCATCATGACCACCCATCATCCCGCCTGCGCTACGGGATTTACCGAGCGCATCGAGCTCATCGATAAAGACGATGCAGGGCGCCTTTTCCACCGCCTGCTCGAACAAATCACGCACACGCGCCGCCCCCAGGCCGACGAACATTTCGACAAATTCCGAACCGGAAATGCTGAAAAAATTTACCTCGGCCTCTCCTGCAACTGCCTTGGCCATCAAGGTTTTTCCACAACCAGGCGGGCCGACAAGAAGTACGCCGCGAGGAATTTTTCCGCCCAAACGCTGATAGCGACCAGGGTTCCGCAAGTAGTCCACGACTTCGACGAGTTCTTCTTTGGCCTCGTCAACACCGGCGACATCCTCGAAACGTACTTTCACTTCCTGCTCGGCATAGATTTTGGCCTTGCTCTTGGTGAAGGCCATAACCCCTTGGCCGGGCCCCATGCGTTTTAAAACAAAAGCATAGATGGCAAAGAGAATACCCAGGGGAAGGATCCAGGAGGTGATGAATTCCACTATCCAGGGCGGGGCAAAAGTTCCCGCATATCGCACCCCCGCTTTATCGAGCATGGGAATAAGAGCGGCATCTTTGATTTTGGCGGTTTCAACGTATTTCTTGCGGCCTTTGAGAGATAGGAGTTTCATCTCCCCGCGCAGGCGATCGCTCAATATATCTACACGCTCAACCTGTCCTTGCATCACAAGCTGGCGAAACTCGCTGTAGGGTATTCGCTTGAACTGAGAGCCCTGGAAGAAAAGCGAATGAATCACAGACATAAACAGGAGAATGAAAATAAAATACCCTATCGAAAAGCGTGTTTTTTGATCCATGCTTCACCCCCCTCGATAAGCAGCGTTTTCCATACTCTAGTTCTTATTATAAACATAGATTCTGACTCAGACACAGGCACCCAATATTCTCCATTTCACTGAAATAGGAGAGGGTTTTTTTATCAAAACCGCTCTATAAGCTATTTCGAGCTATAAAAAGGGGGTCCTTCCCTTCATTGGGATCCTTTAAATCCTAGGTATTTCCCAAATACATGGGTTTAAATTTCAATATTCGGCTATGGTGAAAATTTATCGGAAAGAACTCTTTCGGGAGGAGAAAACCTTACTAATCTGGCAAAAATTTATATCCTACCCCTCGAATCGTCATGAAATTTTTGGGATCGTCGGGATCATCGCCAAACTTTTTCCTCAATTGATAAACGTGATAATCAACCGTCCGTGTGACGGCCGAGCTATCCTGCTCCCACACGTGGACCAGTAGCTGCGCCCTGGTAAAGACTTCACCTGGATGCCGCACGAAAAAATGCGCCAGATCAAATTCCAGAGTGGTCAAATCCACCTGAACGCCATCCTTGGTCACTTCGCGGCTTATGGGATGAATCTCGATGGCACCAAAACGATACGATTGCAGCTTTACGGCCCCTTCCACATCCCTCAGAACAGTCTTTACGCGTGCCAGCAATTCTATAGAGCTGAACGGTTTACCGATATAATCATCCCCGCCGAGCATCAGGCCCTTGGCCTTATCAACATCCTTTTGCATCGTGCTAAGAAATATGATGCGAATCGAAGGGATTTTTTTGCGGAGTTTTCTGCACAACTCAAAACCATCTATCCCCGGCATGCGGATATCGAGGATGGCCAGATTGGGAGGCGATACCTCCGAGGCGCTCAAAGCTGCCTCGCCGCTCAGGGCCGTAGAGACCTCATACCCCTCTCCGGAGAGAAAATATTCGAGGCTGGTCAAAATTTCGGACTCATCATCCACCAGAAGGATTTTGAGTTTACTCATCATTTCACTCATTTCTCATCAAGAACATCATAACGCCCTAGATTCATCTGGCTAAAGTTCTAGCGGGCCCTACAAACCAACCTGGTCTTTCACTATGGGAAGGCGCACGATAAATGTCGCCCCTTTTCCTTCTTCACTTTCCACAAAAACTTCCCCACCATGATTTTCAACTATTCCGTGTAGTACAGAAAGTCCCAGCCCTGTGCCTTCGTCCGGAGATTTGGTAGTGAAAAACGGATCAAAAATCTGGGTTATATCCTCTTTGGATATACCCACACCCGTATCGGCCACCTTGACCTCCCAATACAACTCGTTATTTTCTTCCACCTCGGAGGATGAAATTGACATCTTTCCCCCGTCGGGCATCGCGTCAATCGCATTGCTAATCAAGTTCAACAACACCTGCTGAATTTGGTTTGGATCACCAATAACAATGGGTTGAGAACTGCCCAGATTCATATTCAGCTCGATATTGGCAGGCGAAAGGCGATATTCAATCAAACTAATACTCGACGCCAGGGCGTCGAGAGGATCAAAAGGCTCTCTTGTCGTCACCTCATTGCGGGAAAACCGCCGCAAATCGTCACATATACCCTTTATGCGGCCAACACTCTGAACGATCACATCTGCGGACTGATTAACCAGTTCGCCCTCTGGCGACTCTTGAGCGATTATCTCGGCGCGAAGTTGTATCACCCCCGCCGGATTGAGAATTTCGTGGGCCGCTCCCGCCGCCAGTGTCCCCAAGGATGAAAGCTTCTCGGCGCGGACAATCATCTCCTGGCTTTTTCGCAACTCTTCGAGCGTGTTCTTTAAATTAGAGTGATTCTCGGCATTCTGAATAGCAATAGCCGCCATGTTGGCGAACGAGTCGATTAATTCAAATTCGCCCGCCGAATATCTTCTCGCCTCCCGCGTGAGACAAGTCAAAACACCGATAACCACCCCATCGACATTCTTCAAGGGAACGCAAAGACAAGTTATAATGTTGAACATTCGGGCGTCATCCTTGTATCTCCAGCCCGGATAGTCGAGAACATTTTCGATAAATACCATGGAGCCCCTCTGCGCGGCCTCACCCACCCCCCCTTCTCCAAGTTCATACCTGCGAGCATTCCTGCTGGTAAAATAATCTCCCATCCTGGCCTTCGACACAAAACATTCGCCGTCTCTCGAGGTAATGGAGACATCCGAAACATTCAACAAAGACTTTGTGGAATCGAGAATTAAATCCAGTACCTCTTCAAGGTCCAGGCTCGTGTTCATCTTTTGGGTAAGCTCATTTAGGTTCAGTAGAATATCAATATATTCACTCCGCTCTTTTTCGGCTTGCTTTCTTTCCGACAAGTCACGGATGATCCCGGTGAAAACACGCTTTCCTCTTGCCCAAATTTCAGTAACTGTGAGGTCCATGGGAAATTCCGAACCATCTTTTCTTCTCCCCGAAACCTCGCTCGTACTTCCGATGATGTTCGTAACCCCGGTTTTGAGGTAATCCCTCAAAGATTTATCGTGGGCCTCTTTATAGGGGGCTGGCATCAAGAGCAAAATATTTTTGCCCTCAATCTCCTCTGGCATGTAGCCGAAAATCTCCTGCGCAGACGGGTTGATGGACTCGACAATCCCCATCTCGTCAATGGTTATAATTCCATCACCCGCCGCATTGTTAACGATGGTCCTGAGACGATTCTCCTGCTCTATGAGCTCGGTCTCGGTTCGCTTTTGCTCTGTGAGGTCCTTGAATACAACGCTGACGGCGATCACCTGGCCCTGGTGATTCTTGACGGGAGAGGCCGCAGCAATCACCGGCACGGATGAGCCGTCCTTCCTTATCCTGACAGCTTCCCGCTGGTGATTTTCCCCACGGTTTGTTCTTTCGCGGTACGACGAATCCTCCCACTCTCCTTCCGGGTAGAGCATTTTTGCGCTTTTCCCCAAAGCTTCTTCTTGTGTGTAGCCGAATATTTTTTCGGCGCCCCGGTTCCAATGAATAATTTTGTAATCCAGATCCCGGACGACAATGGCATCAGAATTGTCGTCCACAACGCTCCTGAAAAATTGCAGGCTCTTCATGGCCTCTTCGTGAAGGCGGGCGTTCTCGATGGCGATCGAAGCTTGATCCGCAAGGCTCATGGCTAATTCAACTTCATCATCCGCGAAGACATACCCCTTCTCCTGACATATCGCGAAAAAGCCCATCAATTCCTCGCCATGTATCAGCGGAATCTGCATGATCGTCCCAAGGCCCCACTCTTCCATCACTTTTTTGTGCTCGGCGATCATGTTTTCATCGGATGCGATATCCGGAATAATCCGGGGCGCTCTCCCCTCTACAGTCAACCCGCCGGCCGATTCACCAACAGAATAACTTTGTTTAAGCGGCATATCCTTGATGCCCTCGCTCCTCGCGGAGATTACCAGTTCATCTCCTATCTTCAGCCGGAATAGTGCCTCACCCCCGAAAATTCTGGCGCCCTCACCGACGATTGAATTGAGGACATCATCAAGATTCAATTCACGCGTCAGGCTTTTAGCAACTTCTAATAGCGCAGCCAGGCGCTTCGTCTGCCTCTCGGATTCGCTATACAGCGAAGCGTTCTCGATGGCGATGGCCGTCTGATCCGCCAGGCTATAGGCTAGCTGAAGATCGTCTTCGCTGAACTGGCGGTCCTTCGACCGCCATATATGCAGCGTTCCCAGCACATCGGATTCACGTTTTATCGGAACACACATCATCGTTCCCGTCACAGCAGAATCTATCGCCTCGCGGAATACAGGCGTAGCCCGCTCATCGGCGGCGCTATCGGCGAGGAGAATGGCCTCTCCGCTCTCCGCGACGCGGCCGCTGATACCCTCCCCCATTAGTATCCGCTCCACGGGCATCGCATTCCGGGCGAGAGGCGTCGTGCCCATTCGCACCAGATAGTCGCCTTCCCGGATTCGAAAACCAGCCTCCCCGCCAAACACTTCGGCCGCAGCACCCGAAATCGAATTGAGCACGTTCTCACGATCCAACCCCTGAGTCAGACTCCTCGCCACATCCACGAGCGCGGCCAGGCGCCTTCCGCGTTCCTCGGACTCCTGGTAGAGCGTGGCGTTTCGTACTACTGGGCCCAGATGATCGGCTACAGAAACCAGCAGTTCGATTTGCTCTTCGGTAAAACCGTCGACGCGGGTACTGGCAAGCCCGATGTGGGCTTGGTATTCGCCCTCGTTAATAATGGGCACCCGAAGAACGGAGCGGAAACCCACTTTAGCCATCTCCCGGGTGCGCGGACTGGAGCTGCCACTGATGATATCGGGGTGATAAACCACTTGGGGGGTTTTGGACAAATCATGGCCCCAAATTTTCGCCGCCTCGCCTCTCTCCACCGGCCGCTTCACTTCAATATCGGATTCGATATGCCAAACATTTGTGATTCCCGATTTGCTCGAAGTGATGCCAAACAGACACCGTTCACATGGAACGACTCTTCTAATTTCCTCGACAACCGTTTTAAAAAGCGCCTTGGGCTCTAGCGCCGAGCCTGCCGCTTTGGCGATTGTGGAGGAGATCTCCAGCCGCCTCGCCCGCTCCTCGGACTCCTTGTGCAGCATGGCGTTTTGAATCGGCGTGGACAGGAGAAGAGCAATTGAGGCGAGCAAATCCTTGTGTTCTTCTGTGAAAGCAGCCACCTTTGTACTCATCAGACCCAGATAGGCGACAAATTGCCCTTCATGAAGTATGGGAACAACTAGGTGACTCCGAAATCCGGCCTTTGCCATTACCTGCGCGCGGGGGAAGGAAAGCTCGCGAAGATCATCAACAACTAAAACCTGATTCTCATTAGATAGCCTGCTAAACCACCAATTGGTCTCACCGGAGACTCTTGCCCCCTTCGCCAAATCGATATCCGATTCCAGATACACAATGGGCCGCCAGCCTGTCTCAGTGTCCACCGTTGCGATTACATACCGCTCACAGGGAATTATCCGCCGAATTTCACTGACGACGGCTTTAAAAATTTTCAGGGGCTCTAGTGCCGAGCCCGCCGCTTTGGCAATGCTTCCCAGTAATTCTAGACGCTTGGTCTTCTTCTCGGTTTCGGCCAACCTGGAGCGCTGCTCCAATTGCCCGAAGGCGTGCGCCACAACCTGGGGCAACAGCTCAAGGATGGAAGAGCCTTTGATGAGGTAATCAAGCGCACCGCGCTTCATCAAATCAACCGCAACCCGCTCGGTGCCCCTGCCCGTAACGACAACAAACGGAATTAGAAGGCCCTTATCCGAGAGCGCATCAACAAGTTTTTCACCAGTCATATCCGGCAGAAGATAATCGAGCAACATTAAGTCGGCTTGATTCTCATTCAGCCAATCAATCGCCTCCTTGCTGCTTTTGACGCTCGCCGTGAGATAACCCGCACTTTCTAAAGACTGCTCGATAAGCGGGCGCAAATCCCCATCGTCGTCAACAACAAGAACTTTGTATTTTTGGTTATTCAAGGTCACGCAACTCCACCTTTATCAATAATTAAAAAAAACCGCCAAAATTCCCAACCCACTCTTAAGGGGGTACAAACGAGAGGATAATATTATTAAATTCAAGAAATGGACAGGCATAAAACCCATAAAACCATTAAATTCAGATAAATATATATTCTAATATAGATTATTTCATGGCCACAAACACCACGAGATAAAAAAAAAGACACCCCCTAAGGGATGCCTTTTTATATTAATCATATTTAAACCAGGTGCGGTGGAAGTCTTCGGCCAGCACCCATCACCTTAATCTGCTGTGACGCCCTCTATGCTGAAAGACTCGCCGTTCACCTCAACGGTACTCGTGAGCGGAACTGACTGAACAATTAAGCCTTCCGCGAAACATCCGTTTTTGGCATTGCGAATGAGATGGGCCAATTTTTCGGCAGGCGCATCAGAGTCCAGCGTTAGGTGCGTATCCACGCCATCCCATCGATTGTGAACGGTTCCCTTGAGCACCGATCCCCCAAGGAACTTTCTGAAACGGACCTTGACCTTCGCGTTTTTCACCTCAATCTTCATCATGTGCGCGTACCGCGCAACCTGTGTGAGTAATCAGAAGCCGGTCCCCATCGCCATATAGGACATCGGGCTTGGATACTTACCCTCTCCACCAATACGAGGAGATTCATCACAAAAAACCTCGTAATCCTCGACAGTGCCACGTTTGAGTTGTGTAGATCCCAACACAACTTCGGTAAACACCTCGGAATCCGTGGCTACACCCTGAGCGGGAAGCTCGGGCTTATCGATAATACGCTCTCCTGGAACATGACTCGTTGAACGGCCCTCTATCGGACTTTCCACACCTATCCTCCTAAAGAAAAAAATTACAAATTCTTCTGTCTCCTAAAATCAAATTTTCTGGATTTTTATATATCAAAAATCCTGCTACCCCCTTAAATCCATAATACTAAAATCAAGCAACCGGCAGGGAATCTCTCCCTATGATGGCTGACACAAAACCTTCATCATCGGCCCGCCCGAGCTTAAGGAATCGAAAGCGGCGGGCACTTCATCAAGACCAATCTTGTTAGAGATAAGCGGTCGGACATCGAGCTGCCGGCTGGCGATGAGGTTCAGCGATGCACGGAAATCATCGAAATTGTGCGCACGCGTTGTGAGCATATCCACCTCACGCTTTCGTGCGGTCATGATACCCAGCTCCGGCTCCCCATGATAGGTCGCAACCATCATCACCTGCCCCCCAACCCGGGCCATTTCCGTGGCCTGCCGAAGCGAATTTGTGCTTCCTGCGGCATCAAAAACAATATCAAAACCCTCGTCCATCTCGCCAAGATGCGAAAGAGCAGCCTCCACCGCGTCCTCGGCCAATGGGTCAATCGCCGTGATTCCCATGCCTTCCATTACGCTTCGGCGGAAGGGATTGGGCTCTGAGACAACCACCGTTGTACCGCCCGAGGCCCGGGCCAGCATGGCCAAAAGCGCCCCTATCGGACCAGCTCCCAGAACCGCCGCCGTGCCCCCCCCCTGAAACGCCGTGCGCCGAAAAGCGTGGACCACGACCGCCACCGGTTGAACCAGCGCCGCCTCCTTAGAGGGCACCTCGTCGGGAATTTTCAAAAGATTTGCAATAGGCACCGGGACATATTTAGCGAATACACCGTTCGTCTCAACGCCCAGGATCACCCGCTCATGACAAACATTACATTGACCGCTACGACAGCTACGGCAGATTCCGCAACCAGTAGTGGGCTCTGCCACCACACGATCGCCTGGTTTGAACGGATAGCTGGTATCCCCATTAATTTCTCGAAGCGTTCCGGCGAATTCATGCCCCAGGACTCGCGGCAACTCCTTGGGGCGACCGCTCGCGAGCGTAACCAGATCGGACCCACAGATACCTCCGAAATCTACCTCAACCAGCGCCTCCCCGGCGCGGGGACGTGGCTCCGGAATTTCTCCCACCTCAAGCCGCCCTTTATCCATCATCAAAGCTGCACGCATATCGCCTCCTGTCGAATCCCACTAAATTTCAATGCAGGCACTCAAAATAAAGACTTCCTTGGCCTCATCCCTTAACGAAACTCCAACATTATTTTACTATTCGTTGGAAGAATCTCTTTTGTCATCTATCAGAAACGAATAAAGAACCTATAAAACCGCCTTTTACTTGGAGAATCTTCAATTCCAACCTAGATTCCGGCTTCCCATCCAGAGTGCTGGTCACCTGAATTTAATGATCCAGGACCAGGGACTCACTTTTCCAACAATTCCAAATCAACGGGAAGAGATACTGGTTTGCCGATTTTGGAGGAGTAATCCATCGCCATCGTTAGAACTAGATTCCGGTGTCCCTCGGCGGCGGTGGCGTGAGGCGTCTCAAGACCAGTATACAAATGCGCGAGCCACGAATTCGTCTCCTCTCGAAGAGGGCCCCAGAGCTGCCCCATCATTTCCTCTCCAGGAGGATAGCTGCCCAAGAAGCTGACATTCGGGCCCTCTTTCACCAAATCAGGTCGGTCCTGGGTGCGAAAATTCGCATGAGGCTCATCGGTCGCCAGCACAATATCGCGATGCGTATCGTCTATTAAAATAGCACCTTTCGTACCGACCAATCCAATATCCATCGAGTAGGCCGAAGTTGGCCACGCCAACGGCAGCGCCCAGCTCATGTTCATGCTGAGCATGGCCCTGTCCTCGAAGGTGAAGATGCCAAACGTCGCATCCTGCGTTCCCAAACCGGCAAGCGCCGTATCCACCGAGCGAGAATAAATTTCTACCGGTTTTTTATCGCCCATGAGCCACATGCTCATATCGAGACAATGGGTCCCAGAAACAACCATTGGCGTCAGAAGAGAGCGGTTTTCTGTTCTCGACAAGTTATGCTGGGGCGAAATTCCATTCATGAAAACCTTTGCAACGCCGGAGGTCGGGTCGCCTATATGCCCATTCAATATCTGTCCTTTGACCGCTATATATTTTCGGCGAAATCTTTGCGTGTAGCCGATGAAAGCCTCGATGCCTTCGCCTTCGATATCCTTGAGAAGACTTGCCGATTCCACCGCGCTTGTGGCGAGCGGTTTTTCAATCAACATTCTAGGCTTATTGCCAGCCTCAAGTGCCGCCCGAATAGGTCCGACATGATCGTTGTTCGTGGTGCAAACCATAACCGCATTGACTTCGGAGCGCGCGAGAAGCTCAGTGTAATCCGTCGTGAAAAAGTCAGCGCCGAGCTCGCTCGCCAGGTTTTTCCCTTTTTCCTTATCAACATCACAAAACCCGAGCCATTCCACCCCAGGATATGCACGAGCCAGACCAGCCCGTAGGCGGCCGACACTTCCGCAACCAATTACGGCCAAACCAATCGGATTTTTCGTGAATTCAGGAGCGCTCATCAACAGTATCCTTTTAAATAAGAGGAATAGTTGCGCGGTCATGCTTTTATAATGAGGATGCGCGATGAGGTAACTATACCAATTTTTCTGCCTAGCGGGGAATTGCTCTAGCGCGGATTATATCTATACAGACAAAGCTTCCAGCATTGATACTCTCGGATAAGCGTCGAGAGGACGGCAACTACCACCATCCCCTCGACGCCAATCACCTCGGGTTTATCACTGTTTTTATGCATTTCAGATTTGGCCAGTTTGTCCGCCTTTTGAATAAACAGACGCTTGCCCTCATCCTCAACCCAGACTCTTACTTCGATGTACGACCCTGCCGCTAGTCCAAAAGCAGACTATCGTCCATCGAGCAACGGGTCAGGATATTGTTACCGTCCTCTGTGATCAGGACCGTCTCCTCGATCCGAACTCCTGCGCCACCGACAACATCCGGCACCCAGATCAAAGGCTCGACCGCGAACACCATTCCGGGCTCAAGGGGCACAACCTCGGAATCAGGATCCGGCTCGCCGATATAGGGCGGCTCATTCGGCGATGTTCCCAGGGCATGTCCAATGCTCAGGCTAAACCAGTTGTCATGGAGGCCGTATTTTTTCGCCGTACCCCAGATTTCCTCCGCCACTTCCTTATTCGTATATCCCGGGCGCATGCGCTCAAGCCCTTTTCCCAGCGCTTCAGCGACAGCTGTATAAACTTTTTTCTGAAAATCCGAGGGCTTACCACAGATCATCGTCCGGGCGACGTCCCCGAAATATCCGTTCCACTGCGCGCCGATGTCGATGAATACGATATCGCCATTCCGCATGATCTTGTCGGTAGCATATCGCGCCGGCGGAGACATGTGCTCTCCCGAGGCGACGAACGGAGAAACCAGATGCGCCATTTCGGCACCGTAGTGGTGAAGCACCTTCATGGCATCGGCCGCGACATCACACTCGCGGACACCCGGCTTCACCCTCTCCATCGCTTCCTCACACACGGCATCCGCAATGGCACTCGCCTCGCGGATCATATAAATCTCTTCGTCGAGCTTAATGCGCCGCACCTTGTGCATCAGGGTATCGCCGTCCACCAATTCCATATCCGGCAAAATCCGCTGAAGCGAACTCATCAGGTGAAAGCCCATGAGATCGACCCCGAGCTTGCCGCTCTTGATGCCAAGATCCTCAAGAGCGGGCTTCAGGACCTCGCGGACCATCTTGTCCATGAGCTGCTGCTCTTCGAGTTTGGGCATGCTGTGGAAATGATCGATCCACGGCATGTCGCGCGTGATACGAGGAATCTCTCCCCCGTTCGTGAACAGATGAGGCTTTTCACTCTGCGTAACGAGTGTCATCGCCCGCACGCCTTCCCGGTGCGCCAGAAATGAGGCACGTAGGCTGGTAAGATAGCGGACGTTTTCCACCTTCGTCATGAAAAGCGCATCGACACCGGCCTCTTTCATGAACAGCTGCGTCTTATCAACACGCTTTGAGCGCAATGCATTCAAATCAACCCGTTGCTCGTAATCAACCATAAACTGACCGCGTGCGAAATTAACCATTTCAATTACGCCCCCATAAAAAATTACACTTAAAAGAAAATGTCCCTGCCTTTCGAACAAGGCAGGGACAAAAAATCGCTAGTCAAAACAAATCAAAATCTTACGGCTCCTGTACCAGTTCAATCAAGACGTTGTCGGGCGCCTTGATGAAGGAGGTCGTAGAACCGAGCACACCCGGCCCCGGTTTCTTGGTAAATTCGACACCAGCTTTCTCCAATTTTTCGGCAAAGGACTTCAGATCATCCACTTCGATGCCAAAATGGTGCAGACCGCGCCCTACATTCAACATTTCCTCGTCATCGCCGGGACGGAGCCCGCGGATTCGAATTTCCACCCCATCAAGCATGACACTCATGTAAGGGGAGCCAACATATTCGATTTCATCCGTATGAAGTGTGCCGCCAAAGTGCTCGATATAAAAATTAGCCGCCACATGCGGATCTTTTGCCACATGATGAATGTGATGCACTCGAATTGCCATATCGCCCATGTTCTCCTTGCTTGAGTTTAAAGACCTTTAATCGCCTTAAGGCGTTTCATAATATTTCCGCCATCACTGTGCATCATGTTGTGTGCGTCACGGAAATACATCTCGATCGGAATTTCCTTCATTACACCCAT
This sequence comes from Nitrospinaceae bacterium, assembly GCA_018669005.1. Taxonomy (NCBI): domain Bacteria; kingdom Pseudomonadati; phylum Nitrospinota; class Nitrospinia; order Nitrospinales; family Nitrospinaceae; species Nitrospinaceae bacterium. Next base: position 14,794 of record JABJAL010000007.1, on the reverse strand, counting down.
TCCACCATGAATTTCCATGGCAGCGCGCGTAACGTCGCAGGCAACTTCGTGGGCGAAATAACTGGCCGATGCGGACATCTTCGGATCGCCCGGAATTTTCTTGCCTTCAACGCCGTTCCACGCGGCGTCGACACGCCATGCGCCATACAAAACATATGCTCGAGCGGCTTCGATGCCCGTGTACATGTCGATAATCTTTGAGGCAATCGCCTGATGCTCGATGATGGGCTTGCCGCTGGCAACACGGGTTTTCGCATACTCAAGCGTATCCTCGTAGGCAGCACGGGCCAGCCCCACCATCGCCGCTGCATTAATCAGCGCATCTCCTCGCATATGATTGCGAATATATCCAACTCCGCAATTCTCCGGTCCCATCCGGTATTCCACCGGGATGCGGACGTTGTCCATCATCAACTCTCGGTTCAGGTTCAAGCGGTAGCCCATCTTGTCATGCACTCTGCCGTGAGAGATTCCGGGCGTATCCCGCGGGATCATCATCAGGGATGCGCCTTCATTCACTCCTTTCGTCTGATCGGTGCGTACATAGACGAAATACAATTTCGCCCAGCCGATATTCGAGACGAAATGCTTCATCCCGTTGATCACATATTCATCGCCCTCACGGACAGCCGAAGTTCTGTATCCCGCATCGGGCGCGCTGTAGGGCAGGAGGTTCTCAGAGCCCGAGTTGGGCTCGGTCGTGGCCGTCGAAATGAGAAAATTCGGGTCATCGCAATAGGCGCGAAGCCATTTTGCGCGAAGCTCCTCGGAGGGACAGAGTTCACTGCACATGATATGAGCAATTTTCGTCGCAGAAAGAAGCATCCCGCAAATTCCGCGATTTCCCCAGGAGAGCTCTTCGGCCACGATACAATGCGAGAATAGATCGTCAATTCCGCCTCCGCCGTATTTCTCGGGGATACCCATAGTCCGAAGACCCACTTTGTCAGCCTTCTCCAAGAGGGGTTCCATATATGCTGATTTGGCGGGATCCGGATTGTGGTCCAACTCCAATCCGATGGGACGCACCTCTTTTTCAGCAAACTCATGGGCCAGTTGTTGCAGCGCCAGTTGCTCATCCGTCAGACGATAGTCAAACATATTAACTCTCCCCTAATAATAAAGAATTCAGCCGACAACTTTATCCATCCGCTTCAGCCACATAAATAAAATCAACATCAAGGACACAAAGTCTACAGGTATTGTCTTATAGACCTATTATCGCAGAATACGAGGGACAGCGATACCGCGCTGGTAACTAATTGTTTTTAGAGGCCGTCCCCTACAGCCACATACGCCCCGCCTTTGATGGGATTCTCGTCATCGCTCCTGGCACCCCACTCGCCGGTCAGGGCATACATCGCCCGAACTTTTTTCATGTTGTTACCGCCATCGCTCGAGAAAAGCATGTTGTGGCAATCGCGGAACCATTTTTCGAGAAAGTTTTCACGCTGAACACCAACGCCTGCGTGAATTTCCATCGCCATTTTCGTCACGTCGCAAGAAATTTCGTGAGCAAAAGCACTGGCCGCCAATGTCATCGGTGGATCGATAGGAATTTCGTGACGCATGTCTTGCTGCCAGGCACCCTTCCAAACCAACGCACGAGCCGCCTCGAGCTTGGTGTACATATCAACAAGCTTGATGCCAATGGACTGATGGTGCGCGATGGGCCGACCGCTGGCGATGCGGCTCTTTGCGTACTCAAGGGAAGCCTCGTAGGCCGCGCGTGCGGTGCCTATCTGGCCCGCCGCGTTGATCAGGGCATCACCCCGAAGATGACGGCGTATGTATGAGACACCAGCATTATGCGGGCCGACACGGTACTTAACAGGAATCTTTGCATTCTCAAAAATAATTTCCGCATTCTGGTTCAGGCGGTATCCCAGTTTGTTGTGAACCTTCCCCATCGATACCCCAGGCGTATCCATTGGAACCATCAACAACGTAGCGCCCTGCTCGACACCCACGCTCGGATCGGTCCGAACGAAAACAAACATCAATTTCGCCCAACCAACGTTCGAAATAAAATGTTTTTTACCGTTGACGATGTAATTGTCGCCCTCTAGGACAGCCGTGGTCCGGTATCCGCCATCCACACCGTTGTAGGGAAGCTGATTCTCCGCTCCTGCCAGCGGCTCGGTTGTCGCGGTTCCGATCAAGAAGGTGGGGTCTTTGACATATTCACGGAGCCAATGCATCGCCATTTCTTTATCTTCGATTAGCTCGCTGGTAAGTATGTGAGCGATTTTTGTGGTAGAGAGAAGAAAGCCCGTAGCTCCTCGATCGCCCCAGGAAATTTCCTCGCCCACCAGGCAATGGGTCAACAAATCATCAACCCCACCGCCGCCATACTCCTCGGGAATGCTCATGGTCCTCAGACCAACGGCATTCAGCTTTTCAAGAAGATGAGGCATATACGCCGCTTTCATGGGATCTTCTTGATGATCAAGTTCAAGACTTATCGGACGAATTTCGTCCCGGGCAAAATCATGTGCAATTTTCTGGTACTCAAGCTGTTTTTCAGTTAATCGAAAATCAATCATATACACCTCTTTTCTTCCGCACCCAGATTTCCCAGGTAGTTAATGAATTAAAAAGTCTCCTATCTTGCAATAATTTCTGCTATTTCCACCGGCTGTCCACGCTCGAACGATTCCATCGCAGCAAGCACGATACCCAACACATGTAGGCCTTCAGGCCCACCTACCTCGGGTGAGCGGTTCTCCCGTACCGCCCCGGCAAAATCATCAAACTCCTCAACCAGATAAGCGTGGCCCTTGTATTCCTCGTAATCGATACGCTCTCGACCTACTCCATCTTTTTTCAGTGTGAAAATCCCATCCCAACGGTCATGATAAAGATTCGCCTCATCACCATAAGCGTTGAGAAAATAATTAAACCGTCCGTTCGGTGTCCGCGGGCTAATGAAGCTCGTGCCGAGTGTACCCAAGAGACCCGACTCGAATTCAAGCCAGAGGACACAAACATCAGGAATCTCAGATTTGGTTTTAATTTTACTAAATGCAGCAGAGACCTTCTTAACCTTCCCGAACAAGTACATAAGATTATCAACCTGGTGTATCGCAACTTGCATTAACGGGCCGCCCGGAGATCCCGAGGCATACCACTGCCAGTTCTCTGGCGTGTAGTGAAGCCCACGGTCGTTAGAATAATTGGTTTCGGCCAACGCGATAGTGCCCAGCGCCCCTTCATCGAGAATCTTTTTAAACAATCGGTGGCCCTTGAGGCGGCGCGAGCTTGCGCCCACGGCTAGCGTCACACCAGCGTCATCACACGCCTTGATCATTTCCTTGGCGTCCGTAAGATTGGCCGCAATAGGTTTGTCCACGAATACGTGTTTTCCCGCTCTGGCCGCAGCGACAGCCAGCTCAGAATGCTTATTGTTTGGCGCTGAGATGACAACGGCGTCAACGTCAGGATTTTCAAGTACCGCTTCGTAAGTTTCTTGCTCGGCACAATCAAATTTTTCGGTGAACGCTTTTCTTTTTTCAGGCGTCCGAGTGAAGCAATCCACGACCTTCACATTCTCCGTATCCTGTATTGCGGAGGCCAATGTATTCCCCCAACGCCCAAGACCTACGACTGCTACCTTTAATGGCTCAGCACACATGAATTATTCTCCTGTATACGCTCTATGAAAAAATACCTACAAGGATTGAAGACGCGGATCTAATACATTCCTAAGCCAATCGCCCACCAGATTGGAACCCAACACAGTAATCGTAATGGCAAGGCCGGGAAAAGTAACCACCCACCAGGCGGTGTACAGATGAACTTTCCCATCGCTCAACAAACCGCCCCATGTGGGCGTTGGTGGCGGAACGCCCAGCCCCAGAAAACTAAGGCCCGCCTCGATAATAATCATCCTGCCCAAATAGAGAGAAGCGATGATAATAACGGGCGCGAGGACATTTGGAAGTATGTGTCTAAAAATAATACGGACATGGCTGCTACCGATGCTTCGGGCCCCCTGAACAAACTCCTGCTCACGCAAGGAGAGGACCTCGCCCCGCACCACCCGGGCGTAGATCACCCATATACGCATCGACATGACGAGAATCAGGACCGTCAAACTCGGTCCGACAATGGCGATGGTAGCAAGAGCCAATAGAATAAATGGAAAAGATAGGATTAGATCGACCAAACGCATAAAGACAAAGTCTACTTTCCCCCCAAAGTACCCCGACAACAAACCCACTAGTAGTCCGACACTTCCTGTAAGAAATACTGCGAAAAAACCAACCATAAGAGATATTCGCGTGCCGTAAATGAGACGACTAAGAAAATCTCTTCCAAGATGATCTGTTCCCAAAATAAAAATCCGCTGCCCGTCAGACCACAGAAGAGGCTTCAGGGCACGGCTTAGGAGCTGCTCGTGTGGATTAGCCGGCGAGATAACAGGAGCCAGAATGGCACAAAGAACAACCGCCAGCAGAATTAAGACACCAAACAGGGCGGATTTATCCTTACGAAGCGACGACATGGCCTTCTGCCATCGACTACTCTCGCGGAGCAGTCCATCATCATCGAAGTGTAGAGGAGACTCGCTCTCCTGCGTAATCGAGCTCATGAGTAGGATATCCTAGGATCGAGATAAGCGTAGAGCAGATCAACTGTCAAATTAATCAAAACAAACCCCGAGGCCATCAGAAAAACGGCTGACTGCACGATTGGGAAATCTCTATTCGAAATCGCTTCAATAACAAGCCGTCCAACACCCGGCCATGCGAAAACAACTTCAATAATCACCGTGCCCCCGAGTAAGATTCCTAAATCGAGGCCCAAGACCGTTACAATAGGTATAGCGGAGTTCTTGAGCGCATGAACCATGAGAATAACTTTCTCGTTCAACCCCTTTGATCTTGCGGTCTTGATGTAATCCTGGCGCATGACCTCAAGCATCTGCGAGCGCATGAGCCGCGCCAGACGCGCCAGATGGTAAGTCGACGCAGCAAAGGCTGGCATGATGAAATGCTGCCAACCACCTCTGCCGAACGAGGGCAAAATACCAAGAAAAACCGAGAAAAACATGATGAACATGATAGCGAGCCAGAAATCAGGTATTGCCTGAATCAGAACGGTAATCCCCACACAACTCTTGTCGTATAGCGACCCTTCCTTGAACGCAGCTAAACAACCGAATGGAATTCCAATAACTGCCGCGAACAAGAACGCACCCAAAGCCATCTCCAGGGTCGCTGGAAAATGCTCCAGCACAAGGCCCATTGCGGACTCCCCGTGCTCTATTGATTCACCGAAATCTCCCCGAAGCGCACCTTTAAAAAAACGACCATACTGGACCCACAGCGGCTGATCGAAGCCCATCACTTTTCTCATCTCCGCGATATCTTCTCGAGTCGCGTCGGTGTCCATCATTACTAAAACAGGGTCGCCCGTCATGTGCAGCAGCAGAAAAACTAATATCATAACTAATTTTAGTAGAAAAACTGCTTGGATTACTCGCTTAATAAAATAACTACCCATCTATATTTCCACAGAGAAAAATTGGGGGGAGGTTGCAGCGCCCCGGCGAATCTTAATCTCAACTCGCCGGGACGCTGCGCAACAATTAAATCTAATTCGAGCCAGCCAGTCCTACTTCAGAAGCAATCAATTTTCCGTCAGCTCGTGGAGTCCAATCAATTTTCTTGCCCACACCATATATCCGATATTCCTGATACAGGGAAACAATAGGTACTTTCACATCTCGTAATACACGACCAATTTCCTGGTATTTTTTTTCTCTCTGCGCATTATCCAATGTCTGTCTGGCTTCTGCGATCATTTTATCCACTTCCTTGTCACGGAACCCGCCGTAAATGGAGCGGCTACTAATCGCGCCAGAAAACATATGCTGTGTGCTGAAAGCAGTATTCATGCGTGCCAAGTAGTAAAGGAAAGGCTTCACATCGTCATCAAATTTATTTCTGTTGGTGACGATCTTTTTCATCGCCCCCCATTCCATAACCTTGACATTTGCCTTTATTCCGACCCTAGCCCACTGGCCTGCGATTCCAGCGAGTGCTTCCTTACCCATCATAAAGCGGCCACGAGGAATATAAACGTCAAACGAAAAACCTTTGCCGAATCCAGCTTCGACAAGCAGTTTCTTCGCTTTGGTCGGGTTGTACGGATAAGGCTTCAGTTTCGGGTTGTGTCCAAAGCTGGTGGGACCATCCAAAATTGCCACAGGTTTAGCGAATCCCATCATAATATTCTTCGTGATGGATGCTGTATCTATGGCAAGGTTCATAGCCAATCGCACACGAACATCATTCCAAGGCGCATTTTTCTTGATGACCATAAGGATATAGTGAGTCCTTGGAGACTGCTTGGCGATAACCTTAGCACTGCTTGACCTAACACGGCTCTGGAGACCAGGAGGCAAGTTATCAATCATATCCACATCGCCCGAGATGAGTGCTGATACTCTCGTGGTCGACTCGGGAATGAATTTAATGACAGCTGTCTTGACCTTAGGTTTTCTCCAAGCGTTCGGATTTTCTTCGTAAATCACTTCCTCTCCCTTACGCCATTTCTTCAAGACGTAGGGACCGCTACCAATAGGATTGCGAGCCAAGAATTTCTTGTTGTGTTTTTTATAATACTTGGGAGGAACTATAAATCCGTAGATAGCCAGAGTTGGAGGAAGCATCGGGTCCGCTTTTTTCGTGTGAATTCGAACCGTGTACTTATCAACTGCTTCTACCTTTTCGATAGTTTTGAAGTAACTATACTGCTTAGACTTCAACTTACGGTCTAAAATCCGCTCAAAGCTGAACTTCACGGCCTCTGAATTCACCGGTGCACCATTACTAAAATTGATCCCCTCACGAAGCTTGAACTCCCAGACATTCGGGCTCGCCATCTTGTAGCTTTTCGCTAGATGGGGAACCAAGCTGCCGTCCGCCTTACGTGCAAGCAAAGTATCGAAAATGTTCGGGTGATGCATTGAAATCGGAAGAGAGCTGAATCTGTGCGGGTCAAAGGTTGTGAGCTTCCCCGCCATACCCAGAACAATCTTCCCCTTGGATGCTGCATTTACCGTTCCAGAGGTCCACATGAAGGACACTGCCAAAACAAGTGCTAAAACCAACTTTTTCTTCATTGTCTTTTCTCTCCTATTCTCGGACTCAACGTCCATTAGAGACATGCCAACTCATCGGAACAACGATTCAGTTGCTCAAAACCACTATCAGTTACAACATAAGACTCGCCCCAAAATATCTGGCGATCTGGGCTCAATTGATACATGGGATGCACGGTGATCACCATTCCGGGCTCTATCGTTCCGGTGGATTTCGGCGTAATCATGTAATCGGTCAGATCGAGCCCCGTGATATGAACCAGTCCGAAGGGCCACACCTCAAACCCTTTGATCTTAAATACCTCGTCCATGGCGTTCACCATCCCGACCATCGGCTCGCCCGGTTTGAGGCACCCAAGCGCAGCGTCCCGCGCAACGCGCACAACATCATAGGCATCGATCAGCCATTGCTCCGCCGGCCCCAGGCAGAGGACGCGCACCAGCTGGTTCCAATAACCCTCGACCCGAGGCGAAATTTCAAGCAATAGGGCATCGCCCATTTTCATGGCTCTTTTCGTCTGGGGAATGACGTAGCCCCAAGGCGCCTCGCCGCCATTGGCCATGCTGGCGAGACCCATCATGTTGAAGTTCTCTGTCCCGCCGTCGGGGAGGATCACGTTGTCCATCTCCGCGCGGATATCGAGCTCGGTGACGCCTTCCTTGGCGAACTCGCAAATCCGCTCCCAGATGCGATCGCCCAAATGCGCGGCGTGGCGCGACATCTCGATTTCCTCGCTGCTCTGAATGAGCCTTGGCTCCCATACCATCGCACCAGAATCAACCCACTCTTTCGCCGGCACTTGGTCCTGAAACTCCTGATACCAAGTGTACGGGATGATGGAGAGGGTCGAGATTCCAATTCTTTTTCCAGAGTCAGAAATTTCCTTAAGATAGTCACATGCTTGTGTAGGCACCGGCGTCATCGCCTCGCAGCGTACGTCTTCGATCCACCCCGCCCGATTCGCCTCGATTCGTTGGTTCTCTACCCCGACGAACAAAACCGGCTCGCCCTTGAGCGGAAACACAAGCACCTGCTGGCCCGAAAACGACCGGAAATTACTCACATAGGCCAGATTACCGGTGCGCGGCCCCTGGCGCCCGCTGTTTCCATAGACAACGAGAATGTCCAGATTTTCTCGCTCCATGTCGGCGCGTAGCCTTGTATGGCGGCGGTCCCGCTCTTTTGTGGAAAGATTCACGGTCTCGATCCCCTTATTGAATAAAGGCATTATCAAAAAAAATAACTACAAAACTTCAATCAAATTTCTAAAATTAAAAGAATGCCTTCCCCCCGGAGACGGCCATATTGACTCCGCTGATGAAGGAGGCCTCATCTCCGGCAAAAAACGCCACGGCCTCTGCGACATCCTGTGTTGTCCCCATTCGGCCCGCAGGTATTTGCTCAATATAGTCTTTTTGGTAATCACCCGAATGAAGAATGGGGCGCTCCGTTACGGTCAGGCCAGGGGATACCATGTTGACCGTGATCCCGTGCTGCCCCATTTCCGTGGCCAGATTTTGAGAAAAATAAAGAAGACCAGATTTGATGGAACCGTAGGAGTTGGTTCTTGGATTTCGTTCCGCAATGACAGTGCTCAGGATATTAATGATTCTACCCGAGCCCTTTTTGATCATCGCGGGCAAAGCAACCTGACAGCAGTTAAAAGTACCCTTCAGCATGACCTCAATGTGGGGAACGTAGTGCTCCTCCCAGTTGAGTTCCATAAACTCCCTACCCTTGACGAGCTGCCGCGCGTTGTTCACAAGGATATCCACCGACCCCAGCTCAGCCTGGCAAGCCTCGACCATCGCCTCAACTTCATCACGTTGACTAACGTCGACTTGGAATGCAGCCGCCTTGCCACCACAGGATTTAATCTCCTCGACAACCTCTTTCGCTGGATCTGCATTTGCGTGAAATTGAACGGCCACCGCCGCACCCCTCTTGGCAAGTTCAAGAGAAATCGATTTTCCAATACTACGATTTCCGCCCGTTACTAGTGCAACTTTACCCTCAAGACTCACGCACAAACCTCCTCAATCCAATGGTCCTAAATACAGGGGCAACTTTGCCCTGCCCAAAATGGCATTGACTCATTAACACTAGAAATTAGGGCCTCAGCTTAAAAAATCAACTCGGCACAAACTCAGATTGACTCCTCGCCAGGTATTACTTTCAATACCATGCTTTGACGAGCAATGGCAAGCTCATGTGGAGTCTTATATGGTCAAAATTGTCTAATTTCCTGTCTTATCAGGTTCCACCTAATTTATCAGGGGATTTGGGACAGTGCCTCCAAAATTTTCATTTTGTTGCACTAGACCAATCAATTTCGTCATGATTATGCTAAATTTAGATAGTCGAGATTTCAGTCAACACCGCCCCCTAGAGATTGCTTCAAACAATCATCCTTGATTCATGGATGTCGAATCTAAGGGTTTTTCTCGATCATAAAGAATTTTTATTTACACTACGGGAAAACAATGAACGAAATTCAACTCGAACATCCTATTAAAGACCATTCCATACCCTTCTACTATCAGATCATGAAAATGCTGCGCCGAAGAATCGAGCAAGGAGAGCTTGCGCCAGGCGACAAGCTCCCCAAGGAAATGGACCTGGCCAAATCTTTTGGCGTCAGCCGCGTAACCCTTCGGCAGGCTTTATCTATTCTTGAATCGGATGGGCTACTAGACCGCGAACGTGGTCACGGAACTTTTATTTCGAAAACGCTGCCGAAACATCAAAAGACCAAATTAACTGGAATCATCGGGCAAGACGTCCCTGGAGATGGAGAGCGCCTTCTGCTCTCCATCGATGAGATGATGCCCCCTCCCGACATCGAGGCGTTCTTCAGCCCCTTGAATCAAAGCCGCATCACGCGAATACGGCGTATCCGAATGGAAGAGGGCTCTCCCTATTTCTACACGATGAATTTTCTTCCTTCGCACCTTGCCGAAAAAGTAACCCAGGACGACATCGTTAACCGAACCATGTTCGACATCATCAAACACCGACTTCACCTCACAGTCGGAAAGGTCAACCAGACATTTGAGGCCAGAGCGGCGGACAACGAGGTTGCCGGGCAACTCAACATCGGCCTTCTGGACCCCGTCTTGTATGTGGAAACTTTCGTTTACGATACAGATGGTGAGCCCGTCGAATTTTCCCAAATCTACTATCGGGGAAATCAACACAAATACAGTATCGAACTCCTTAGCAATGAAGAATATTAGTCTAGCCAACTCCAAATAAATCACGAAAAAGTACTAACCCTTGACAAGCCTATCCTGACGTTGCATCTAAGTTTCTCTTTAAATAATCATTAAACTGTGCATTCATCCTATTCTTTGGAGAAACGAAATGACCACTAAACTGAAAAACAAGACTATCGGCTTTATCGGACTCGGATTAATGGGCCAGGCTTTTTCAAAAAATCTAATTCAAGACGGATATGCCATGGTCGGCACGGATATCTCGCTGGCGGCCCGCCGGAAATTCAAAAAAATTGGGGGGATTCCGCTCAACACTCCCCGGGCGGTTGCCGAGGAGGCCGATATCGTTTTCATTTCGGTGCCCAACTCAAAAATTTCACTAAAAACAACGCAAGGCAAAGACGGGTATCTAGCCTTTTCCCCAGGCCTCGCTCCCGAAGTGGTCATCGACACAACAACATCAGACCCTAACGATTCGAGAAAACACGCGCTGCTGTGCAAGAAGAAAAAGGTTACCTACCTGGACGGCTCTGTAAGCGGCAACAGCGGATTTGTCGCCCAGCGTGAAGGTCTCTTCTTGGTGGGCGGCAGCAAGAGAGCCTACAACAAGGTGGCTCCCCTGCTGGGCCAAATGCTCTCCGATTATATTTATTGCGGCAAATCAGGCTCGGGGGCCGAGCTCAAAGTGACAGTCAACTATCTGACAACGATGGGTCGCTGCGTGATATCCGAAATTTTAAGAGTGGGCCTTGGTTGCGGGTTTTCGAAAAACTTCCTGCTCGATGCTTTGGGGCGGAGCCGTGTGGGGGGCTGGGCCCAGTTTCAAACCCAAGCGCCTTTGATGGTTCACGAAAAATTCTCCAAACCCATGAGCACCCTCGATGTTCAGATGAAGGACATCCAACTTGGCGTAAATCTCGCGAACCAAGTAGGTGCGATATCCCCCGTGGGAGACGCCTGCATCCCACTATACAAAGAAGGAATCGATGCGGGCTACGGCGAGCTCGACGGCATCTCTGTTTACAAAACATACGTTGACCGTGAAAACAAAAAAACAAAGAGAAGGAGCAAAAAAACTAGTCGGTGAGCTGTCTCACCGCCTCGGGCGGCAGTGGCGTTCCACACCTTGCGTTCTGTGCCGCCTGCTCTTCGGTACGAATGCCGGGAATAATGGTAGAGATATTAGAATTTGATACACAGAAGCGAAGAGCCGCCTCGACGGGAGAAATATTCAATTGCCCGGCCACGTCCCGAAGGCGATTTAACTTGCCTTGAAACTTCCGAATGTTATCGGCAGTCAAGATACGACGGCGCATGTCATCTTCGCCAAACTCGACCGTTTCATCGATCTTGCCGGAGAGGAAACCCCGCTTGAGCGGGACGCGGCAAATAACACCGGCACCCTTGTCTTTTGCTCTGGCGAATGAATCTGCCGCGCTTTGGTTTAAAACATTGTATTCCATTTGAAAGAGCGCTGCTTTTTTCGACTCAACGGCATAGTCGCATTCCTCGGGTGTATTGATCGACACACCCCAGGCCTTGAGCTTACCTTCATCCTTGCACTTCTCAAGAAGGGCGTAGCAATCCTCCGCCTTCATGTCGTCAAGCTTGGGATTGTGGAGCAAATAAAGGTCAACGGCTTCCAATCCCAAGCGCTGAAGACTCCCCTCTAGGCTCCTCCCGATAAAATCGGAGGTGAAATCGCGTCCCCAGCCACCGCCCGAGAGCGTCTCAAAGCTATTGCCCCCCTTTGTGCAAATGACTATGTCGTCGCGATCAGAGCGCTCTTTCAAAAAACGTCCAATGAGATTTTCACTGTGTCCCTCGCCGTAGGCATTAGACGTGTCAATAAAATTCATTCCACCATCAATGGCCGTGTGGAGCGCCCGGTTACTTTCATTATCGTCTACGGGGCCGAAGCGACCTCCAATCGTCATTGCACCAAATCCCATAACTGTAATTTCCACCCCGGTGTTTCCTAGCATGCGTTTTTCCATGACCGACCCCATCCTCTCGCTGATTCCCCATACCACAAGGGCACTTTGATTATTCGATAGAGGGTATCCCTGCCAAACGACGAAAAACTTCGATTGCCGCCGCGTTGTCAGCATCCTCAAGACCACCATTCTCGGCCGCCTGAAGCACCTGTTTATGAATGTTACTAAGTAACATCGGTGAATTGAGTCTCTGGCCTTGCTCCAGAATCAGGCGAACATCCTTATGGTGTTGTCGGATACGCGAGCTGGGATTTTCATAATCGGCATCGATCATTCTCTTGCCCCTGCTGGCCATGGCCTTACTGTAGGCAGCCGTATCCATAAGCACCTCCAAGAGCGATTCCATGTCCATACCTGCCTTCATCCCAAATACAAGCCCCTCGGCCATGACCAGACGGTTAAGCCCTGAAATAAGGTTAACAATAAGCTTAGTTCTCGCCCCCTTACCGCTCTCCCCCATGTAATGGCAAGAGCGAGCAAATGTGTCGATAACGGGCCGAGCCTTATCGAGAGCTCCCTCATCACCACCAGCCAGGGCTACGATATTGTCCCGGCTTCCGCTCAAGCTCGTATCGAGAAAAGAAACACCAAGCTCTCGAAGTTTTTCCGCCGTTTCGATCGAATCCTCTGGCCGCGCGGTTGTTGTGTCGATAACGATGAGCCCCTCCCGAGCGCTTTGGACGATTCCGTCTTGCCCGAAACACACCTCCTTCACGATATCGCTGTTCAACAGGGACAGAACAACGAACGAGGCTTCTTTGGCAGCCTCTGACGGAGTGCTCGCTGGAATCCCGCCACCGGCTTTAAGCGCCTCCACCCTGGCATCATCGATATCGCATCCATGTACCTCGTAGCCAGCGGCGATGAGCTTTGACGCCAAAACCGACCCCATCAACCCGAGCCCTACAACACCCACTTTTTCAGGCATAAGTCCTCCCCTCCATAATTAATATTTTATTATTGGCACACCCAGAACAGGAACGCCTTGATATATTCATCCGCAGTAGGCGAGAATCCATCACATCATTCAGCACCGCCGAAAAATTTACCACCCCTGGAGGCGTTCACATGAGCAATGACATCCATATTCGCTTCGCTGGTTATTCCCCGCCGCACACCACACACAGCCGCGCGATCGTGCGCTTTCGGGATGCTCTCATCTCCAGACTCGGAGATTCCGCGCGAGTGGATATTTTCTGGAATGTTCTCGATTTCGGCTATAAGGGGTTGGAAATGACAAAAATGGTCGAAAATGGCCAACTCACAATGTGTTATTCATCGACCGCCTACGGCCTTTCCGACATTATTCCCGAGCTCCAGATTATCGATCTGCCCTTCATTTTTGATAATGAAGAACATGCCCACCGGGCGCTTGATGGCGAGCTGGGAAAATTTTTGACACAAAAAATTGAAGAGAAAAAAAACTTCCGTATGCTCGGATATTGGGACAACGGTTTCAGACACATATCGAACAGCAGGGGCCCAATCCGCGCACCCGAAGACTGCGCCGGGCTTCGCATCCGTCTAATGCCCAATGAGATCCATAAAAAAACTTTTGAGCTTTTAGGGGCGCTTCCTCGTGCGACAAATCTTCATGAGGGGCTTGCCATGATGGAGTCGGGAGAACTCGACGCCCAGGAGAATCCACTGGCGAATACGGCGGCCTATGGAATGCACCGGTTCCATGACCACATCACCATGACCGGGCATTTTTATGCAGCTAGGGGCATATTCGCCAACCGGGATGCTGTCGATTCATGGCCGAGTGAGGTGCGAGCTGCCGTCAATGAAAGCATCAGAGAGGCCATTATTTTTCAAAGAGAGGCGGCCAGAGAAGAAGAGATTAAAATGCGCGGGGAGCTTGAAAGCGAAGGCATCAGCTTCATCGAACTATCCTCCGAGGAGCGGGCTCGCTTCAAGGAGGCCGTTTCACCTGTGGTTGATCAAGCGCGAAAAGAGATTCCCGGGACGTTATTTCAAATGCTCGGCTGAAAAGATCGGTTGATAATTTCAGTGCCGAATAGACCGGTGCACAGCCTCGTTAAACTATCGTTATTCCGCCGTCGATCACGATGGTCTGCCCTGTCATGTAGGAAGACCTTGGCGTCACAAGGAAAAGAATGGCCTCGATCACCTCATCCACCTCGCCGAACCGGGCCATCGGCATCTTACGATAGCGCTCCTCAAGATTTCCCGCCTGCCCGTGGCCTTGGGACCTACGCCGTTCAGTTAGGATGGGGCCCGGCGCCACCGCATTTACCCGTATGCCGAATTCAGCGAGTTCGACGGCAAGCGATCGGGTTAAACCCTCGATGGCCCCCTTTACAGCGACGTAAATAACACGCTCCTTGACGGGGGTATGCGCATAGAAACTCGACATATTTATAATGGCACCACCACCCCGCTTGTTCATCTCCACTGCCGCGCGCTGGGCGGTGAAGATACAACCCTTAATGCCCACGGCCAGCGC
>JABJAL010000006.1 GCA_018669005.1 Nitrospinaceae bacterium | reverse complement strand
TGGCGAATCGCCTCGACAACCTCGAAACCATCCATCCCGGGCATCATCAAATCCACCAAAACCAGGTCGAACCCGAGGTTCAATTTTGCGAGGGCTTCAATCCCGTCCTGGGCGGTTTCTGCCTCATAACCAAGGCTGTCGAGCATGTGGCTCAAATATTCCCGGTTGGGTGCCTCATCATCTACGGCGAGGATTCTTTTCATTCAGATCAGGCCTCTTGCTTTTTGGGCTGGGAGAATCAACAGCGTGGATCAAATTTCAAAATTGGCTAATCAATAAATTTGTACTCTATGAAATTGAAAGAGCAACTAACATGCCAAATTAGTCATATTTCTAACTTGTTGTTGTTATTGGATTAAAGGTATTTCTAGGGCCTGAAATCTGTATTGATGGGAGTCTGTGAGACAAAATTGTGTCACGCATATGTCTCATTTTAGGTTACAAAGGATGACTGGATGGTGCATATTCCGACTTTCATGTGGGAATTCTAATTTTTAGAAAAGATCTGCCCGAGTTGAATTGAAAATGTGGTGGAAGCGATAGTCGATTCTTTTCAATTCAAAATGAAAGAAGGCAAAAAAACACCATGTATAATTGTCTCAATTAAATAACCCTGAAACCCTTCATTTATATCTCTACGAATTACCTATAAATAGTCCTTTCGTCCTCACCTAGTAGAGCAGGTTGTGGTTGCCCGGTTGGCAATGCTGCTGCCATCTTTCGTTTTTCTATATTGCGACCTTGAAGCGGTCGAACACTCTTCCAAAGCGCCAGCCATAGAGATTAGCCGTCTCATAGATGCCAGCATTGTTATAAGGCTCGGAGGCCCATAACGCCTTGGCGGCCTCGGCGTCAGGCATATCCAAAAGATAGACGCTGCCTATTTGTTGGGTCTCGTCTTCATCGGCGACAAGGGGGGCACGATACATAAATACGTCCTCGTGTTCCTTGAAAAAAGCCAAATGCGCGTCGCGCAGCTCTTGCCGTGTCTCTGAGGTTCCGGGTTTGTCTAGTGCATGGATGAAAAATTGGAGGTTGCCCTCTTTTCGGGGGCAATCGCGCCAGGTATTTGAAACGACGGGGCGTATGCGGTGAAGGGTGTAGCCCTTCTGGACGCCATGGACGAGAAAGGGCTCGTCGGAGACATGTTTCACGGCGGCGGCGCGGTCTGGAAAATCGAGAAAACGCATGCTACCCAGCTCGGTCTGACAATCCTCGGTGAGAAAGGGGCCAGCGAAAATAGTCTGATCGTCGAAGGTCTTGAGGTAATCGAGGTGCTCTTTGCGGTGGATGTCGCGAAGAGGTTGGGAGCCAGAAACGTCGGCTATCTTGATGGCGTAAAGCATGGGTGTAGTCCCCTTATAAATTAGAATTTTTCGATTGTACTACGTTTATTCTTTTCAAGCAGGCCACTTGAGAAAATAATTTGTTTTCCCGTCCTTGTTGGCTATCGGGCAATCTGCCGCGAAGGTATGATGGGTAAATGTCTTCATTTACCTCGCTCTTTGGCCTCGCAGAAATTTTGGCGCTTCTCTCCTCGATGTTCTTCGGGGGCACACTGGTATCGTTGCGCCACGGCATGCGCTTCGGATCCCCGCTTGCGGCGGTGTTGGTGATTAACACTGTGGTCAGTCTGTGCGGATTTATGAGTTCTATGATTCTTGGGACTTTTTGGACCGCAGAGTTTACGCCCCTCCTCTATTTCGCGGGAATGGGTATCTTTGGTCCCGGCATTGGTTCTATCTGCCGCATGATGGGCGTTATGCGGATGGGGCTAAGCCCCTCGACACTCGTTGCATCCTCCACCCCAATATGGGGAACCATGCTGGCGATATTCATTCTCGGCGAGGAACCAACCACGAGGGTGCTTATAGGGACGGTTTTCATCGTTGGCGGAGTGTCCCTTCTCGCGTTTGAGGATAGAGACGAGGAGAGCCGTAATTTCAGGAACTGGTTTCGCACAGCTCTAATTTTTCCGGTAGTGGCCTCCGTTGCCTATGCCGTGGCCCCTATTTTCATCAAGCTTGCCTATGCCTATCAAAAAACACCGATGCTCGGCCTCGGAGTCGGGTTCTGCGTGGGGAATATTTTACTCCTCTTGGCGAAGCCGATACTCCCCGGTGGTGGGCGGATACATGCTCCCCTCAAGAGCATAGCTTGGTATCTCCTGGGAGGGACTTTTAATTTTACGGCGGCCATTTGTTTTATGACGGCACTTACCTTCGGAAATTTATCGTCGATACTCCCAGTGAGTCGCCTGACGCCTCTGTGGGTAGTATTTTTCAGCTCTATTTTCTTACGGAAATTAGAGCGGATAACGGGTTTGATAATTTTGGCTGCTGCACTTGTGGTTGCCGGTGGTGTGATGATCAGCATTCGCTAGGGTCGACGCTGGAGAGCGTGGCCGGTTCAATCGCGGGGTGTTTTTCTCAATTCCTTCATTTCGAATGCGTCGGCATAAATATCCTGTAGGTCGGCACCAGCGAGGTATGCCTTTTTTTGGGCGGCGTTCACCATGGCGGGATAGCCGCAAAGGAAGATCTTCATTCCCTTGAGATTTAAATGGTCGGAAAATGCGATTTTCTCGGCACGACCCGCCCGGTCGCCTGAAGGTACATCCTCGCCCGAGAGGCATGAAAAAAACGTGAAATTGGAATGGTTTTCCTCTAATTCTAAAAGCGTTTCCCGAAAATAAAGGCCATCCGGATGGCGACTCCCATGATAAAGATGAATGGGGCCTTTGTGGCCATCGAGCAGGGCGTCCCGAGCTATTCCATAAAGGGGAGCCAGACCGGTACCATTCCCTATTAAGAGAAGTGGCTGCACGCCACTCCCTGGAGTGTAAAAACATGTTCCGTTTGGCCCCTGAAAATCAATATGCTCGCCGGGCTTTAATTCGTCGTATATCCAATTACTCATCTGGCCTCGGGGCAGTTTTTTTACGTGGAGTTCGAGTTGTTTGTCCGTGCGAGGAACACTAGCGAGAGAATAGCTTCTGGTTAAACCGTCATTTCTTCTTATATTGATGAATTGTCCAGCGTGGTAGAAGAGCGGGGCGGCCGGCTCAAGAAGAACCCGACACACAGCGCTGGATATTTTTTCAACAGAGTATACAGTCGCCCGGCTATACAGCGCGGCATCGTCGGGAAATTCCACCTCGATATTTTCCTGAGGAGTGCATATGCATGCCAGAAAATAGCCTTGCAGCCGCAATGTTTCCTTTAGACCCGCCTGGGCCTCTGGAGGAACAGATCCAGAACGGGCTTTGAGCATGCACGTGAGGCAAGTGCCCTTTTTGCATGAGTAGGGAATTTGTGTCCCGTTGCGCATCAGAACATCAAGCACCGACTCTTCGGGCGAGCTCTCGTATGTAGATTCGGCGTGGCGTATTTCGACCATTAAATTAAACCGATTCGGATGTATTTATTTGTTCAAAACATCGTCTTTTGTGCTGGCGGCCAAGGTCATCACTTGGCCCGCCAAATCGGCTGGAACACCCAGTTCGTCAAGCGTAGCCTGGAGGTGTCCGGCAACGATATTGAAATGTGATTCTTCTAGCCCGCGTTCAACCAGCGGCGCATGGGCGGTTCGCATATCTTTCCCGGTATATTCGTTTGGGCCTCCGAATACCATGGTGAGAAAAGATTTCTGTTTTGCGCGTTGCTCGTCCATATCTGTTGTGTCGAAAAAGTGGCTGATTCTCTCATCGGACAGTACTTTTCGGTAAAATAAGTCTACGGCTGCGTCCACTGCGCCTTCTCCGCCAATAGCTTCGTAGAGATTGTCTGTCATGTTTTCCTCCTGGTTAAATTTGCCGACTATCGTTTCAAACTAAGTTCAGAACCTACCAACATACTACAGGTCAGGGAATAATTTGTTATGAGATTGTAAGATATTTTAATGACATGCTATGAAACATGGATGATTTTAATGAAAACAAAATGTGGACTACGCTTCTTGCATTGAATTTTTTTTTAGAGGCAGTTAGCCCAGAGTGAGGATTTTGGCGATTTGTTGGTCGGCGTTGGTGCGGACGCGAAATTCCACCCGGCGCGAGAGCAACTTGTTCTCCTCTCCGTTCACCGATTTGACTATTTTACTTGAAGATAAGCCATTCGCCGTGATGTTGCCTTTGGCCCATTCGCGGAAATTTCGCATATCGGGCAGGCGCATACAAAATTCCAGGACGGCACGGGTGCGGTCCTGCGAGAGTTCCATGTTCATGAAATAAGCGGTGTCGCCCACGATGGTCCGGCTCCACTCGGAGGATGTGTGTCCCTCGATGCGCACCTCGGCGATGCTTTGCCGGAAGCGGTCATGATGAAGAATTTTGACGTAGCGCGGAAAAAAGCTATTGAGAATTTCTTGGAACCCCTCCTTGATGGTTGATTTTCCCTCATCGAAAAGAAGTTCTGGGTTGTGGAATCGTATGGACAAGGTTTCTCGATTCAGTGTCGCTCGCCAGCGCCTTAGGTCGTCCTTGAATTCCTTGTTGAGCGCTTTGTAGAGCTCCTCTTGGGTTTGCTGCCAGGTGACAGCGATTTCCATAATCTTGTCGCGATCCTTGGTCACTTCTTTCATATAACTGATGGCGATGAAGAGAAAAATAACCATGAGGCCGGACATTAGATCCGAAATCGATATCCAGTGCTCGCCTCTCTCGGATTTTCCCTTGAACATATTTCCAACCTCTGTTTGATTTCGTGTGGCACCGGCAAACGAATGCATTCTGAAGCCGACCAAAGGGGTGTCGCTGGTGAGGGGCTCTAGGCGGCCTTGGGTATTTCGTACCACCTCATTCGCTGGCCAACGATAGCGCGAGCCCGCCATTTGAAGCCCTTGGGTACACTGTCAATTTCGTTGAGCAATGTACTCAGGTGTTCCCTGAATTTGGGCGTAAACCTGCGAGGAATGGATGAGAAATTCTCCTCGCCGAGCCTTCTTAGATTCCGCGTGATTGTCCAGTAAAATCCCCAGTCCTCGGCGCATAGGTCGCTGATGTAGCGCGTGTTGACGATGGGGGTTTCCAGGTCCTTTTGCTCTGCTAGAAAATCGAACGTCACAACGAGAGCGAAAAGGTCCATCGCATCTTTTCTGGCGAGATCGACAATTTGCAGTTTGCTCAAAAGAAGATCCGTGGGCGAGAGCGTCAGGCCCTCTGCGTCGAGGCGGTCCTCAAACGGGATTTCGTGATTCATCTTCAGCTTGTCGAAAAATACCTCGATGCGGTTTTCGGCCCCTCGGCCCTCCTGCACGAACATCATCCGATCGCCGGTGTTGGCCAAATTGAATTCGCGGTCCTGGTTCAGGCCCGCGTCCTGCATCATTTTTTCGATCCTGCCTCGATCTTTAGTGTAGGCAGCGAAATTGACGTTGCGGATCGGGCGCTCCAGTGTAGGGACTTCCCTGAGGATTCTTCTGCAACTGAGACGGATACCCAAACCGCCGAGAAGATTTAGTGTAATGCCGTTTTGTATCGCGCGCGCGCCTAGCGCCTGGCCGAGCTGATCAAGCGCCTCGGTTGATTCGAGGTCACCCAGAGCGTCAGTGGTCGAGGTGAGGAGGGTGTCCTCATCACTCTCGCCGATGATGGCCGTCTTGAGATCGGTGAGTAGGTTCACCTGGGTGTCCGAGGATTTTTGGATGTCCGCACGAACTCCCTTCATGACGATGAGAAATTCATCCGAGGAGGCCTCTTTATGGTCTTCAGGCTCAATGAAGCCCGATAATGTTCGATAGATAATTCCCAGCGCCATTCCTAAAATACTCGTGACAAACGCTAGTTTCAGGCCATCGAGGAGGGGCGGGATGCTGCCGTCAATATCTTTGACGTCAAAATCGAGGAGCCCGATGTAGATTCCGAAAAAGGTTCCTAGAACGCCGATAGTGGCAAGTGTCGCCTGGGCGTGTTCAGTGAATTCCTTGGCAAACGAGGCTTTTGATCGAGTCAGGAAAAGAGCCAGGAAAAATATCGCGAAAAGCAGGGAGCAGAACAGAAAAGAAATGTCGTTCGCAAACATCGCGCTAAAAAATTTGGTGAAGTTACCGCCCACGATTCTTTCCTCCGGCCTGGATTGAAACCCTTATGCGATGTAACGGCATTCAAAAATCATACCTTTACAGGTTCCACCCATAAATTAGCCATTTGTGCACTATTTTTAAACTTCGACTGCATATTTTAACACAAAATGAGTTTAACACGGTTGAAATCGAATACTAAGGCCCGAATGTACGTTGTGGGCGATAATATATATTTGGTTCTGCACCCAATCCTTTAAAAATGGGGGCTATGTGGTGGAAGGCGCAGGAGTCTCTGGCTGAGGGGGCGGGGCTACAGGCTTTTTCGGGGCGGCGGCTTTTGCCTTTGTGCGTGCTTTTGCCCTGGCGGTCAGTTGCTGGACGATTTTTTCGTATTTTGCCTGGGCAGACTTGTGGATAACCTGCTCGAAGCTTTGAAAGATGCGCACGTTCGATGTTTTTCCCGATCTCGCCGAGGGAACGTAGACTTTGATTCGGTCCAAAGGTGGTTTCGTGCTGCCCTTTTTGAAACGCGGTAGCCGCTGGAGGCAAAATTGCACAGCCTCGGCCGGACTTATTTTTTGTGGCGCTCGCTCATAGAAGAGCTCGCCCCACGAGGTGCTGTGGATGAGCTCAAGCTTCGCGATTTTGTTGGTGTCCTCACCCACGCCGTAATTCAGGATGGCGAGTACCTGCTCAACCTTGCTGTTAATGAGAAGGTCGTCGTTCTTGAGGGCATCCACTTTCATGTTTGGGAAAAAATCCGTCATGAAAAAGAGTAGATCTTGAATCTCGGCCGCAGATAGGGGGGATTCACGGGCGATGAGGGTGGTGTTCGTGTCCTTTGCCCAAATTCCGTTCAGGACGAGCCACATGAGAATTTCGGGAAGGCTGTAGGAGCGGTTGAGAATTTGGTCCTCGTATTTTTTTTCCTCAAGCTCGATGGTGGTGACGGTGCCCGGGTAGATTTTCCAGAGCCCGGCTTTTTTTGCGGGCTTGTCGAACACGAACGTAAGCCGGTCCTGTCTGAGGCTGTCCTCGAAGCTTTTGGGGAGGTAGCCAATTTTGTTTTCTTTTTTCGAGAAAAAGGTAAATAGCTTGCGCCCGAGGACAGTCATGTCAGTTTCGTTTATCTGCACCTTCGCCTCCGAACCTGAGGCCTTGAGGCGTTTGTAGGAGTCGATGATGAAGTTATTGACCTGTCGGCCCAAAGCGACACGTTTTTCGAAGGGCCATTTTTCGTAGGTGTTGAGCTCAAGGATTTGATCGTTAGTCCATCCCCAGCCCTGAACCACTTGGCAAAGCATGTCCTTGAGTGGATATCGGTCTCGCGTGAGGTCCTGAAGGCCTGTGATTGAAGTACCTGCCTTGAGGTAGAAGCACTTGCGGAGAACATCAAGGTGCTCTTCCTCGTTCTTGCGTTGGTAGTAATCCTGGATGCGGTTGAACATCAGGTTATAGGGATCAATCTCGGCTCGATTGGGGTCTTCCTCGATGAGCACTATCTCAGGCTCGGCTGGCGCTCGGGGTTTTCCTCTGTCTTTTAGGCGCTCGTCAATTTCTTCTTCCTCTTTATCCTCGGCATCCTCGCCAATGCCCTCGGATTTTTTCTGAAGGATGGTCAATGTATCCTTGAGACTGTCGCAGAGGAGAGACGTGTCGGAGGAGCGGTCCATATAGTCTTCGATGAGTGCCATTTTCATGGCCGATTTGAAGGGGCTGCCAAGGGCCTTGTTGAGTTGCCACAGGGCCGCGCCGAAGGCTTCCTCCATCGTGACTTTTTGCGAATTCCCCATGTCGATGTAGTTGCCCCGCTCGATCTTATAGCTCTTGATGGCAAGGGTGCGGAGGCGCTCATATTCCTCATCGGGAATGTCCGGTGGCATGAGCGCCCAGAAGGGAAAATGACCGGCGAGCACAGTATGGGTGCGGTAGAATTCCTCTTTCAAAAGCTTGCCGAGTGCAGAGCCAGCGCTTTCCTTATCGGCTGAGCCGAAGTTGTTGACTTTCACGTTGTCGATGTCGGTGATAAAGAAATGAGACTCGAAGTGGCTTAAATCCTCGGCCCACTCCTCAAGGGCGGCGAACTTTTCTTTAAAGCCGTCGAGCTGGGCCTCTTTTATTTTATCGGTCTTCACGCAAACCCATATGTCGAAGTCGCTTTTTGCCGTTTGGGCGATGGTGGCGAGACTGCCCATGGCCGAAAGGGAGTAAATTTGGTTTTTAACGCCTACCTTTCGTAGCGAGAGTGGCCTGTAGTCGGCGTCCGGGAACATTCTTTTGAGTATGTCGATCATGTCCTTGCGGACACGGTAGTTCCATATGCCGCCCGGAACTCGTGAGCGATCCTCGATGTAGCCCGGCAGGCCCTTGGTGTTGAGGTGAACGAGGGCGGGTAGAACGCGGAAGATGTCGCGATCGAGCCCGCTGAGGCGTTGCTCGATAGTCTTGAGTTTCCGGCGGTTATAAATTTCGTAGGCTCGGGCGCGAATATTCATCTCGGTGAGGATTTTGTCATCCTCGGTGAGTTCTATCTCTTCCTCTTCCTCCTCGTAGAGGCCGCCAGATGGGCCGCTGGCCGATGAAGTTTCCTCCTCAATGGGGTCGTCGTCGAGGCCCTCGCCGAAATCCAGGCTTTTAGGGGCCTCATCCTCAGTTTTTTTTCCAAATATCGATTTAAGGAACATTTTTCGCTTCCGCTCCATGGCGGGACACTACGACCGCTAGCCTCGGGGTAGGCCGAGAATTATCTCGGCCCCATGATTAAAATAAGTCATACCCGGGTGAGCGTAAAATAAAGTGCTTCTTAGGACCACGATAGTTATTTTAGTGGGAGGGCGCAAGAGAGGCCTCTGCTGGCGGGAGGGCTTATCCGGGGCATGGAGATTATGGTAGTTTTCATTATTCACAGTTCTTTTCCATTGTTCTCCTAAATTATATAGGGGTGCGAAGCTAGTTCGGAAAAACGCTATTTTTGGTCCCATTCGATGAGGAAGCCATGTTTGATCTTAAATACGAGCATATCCACCTGATTCACTCTGACCACGACGCGGCTGTGCGCTTTTATCAAGACACGCTTGGCGCGACGTTTCTAAACACCACCGAGCGCCATGGCGCGCCCCAAACGAAGCTCGACTGCCACGGGGTGATGCTCATTGTTCGCGGGGTGCGCGCGGGTGAGGAACCGATGGCGGCGGGCACGCTTCCCCGAATGGGAGCCGATCATTTTGGATTTTGGATTGGTCCGGGACAATACGGCGAGGCCAAGTCTCACCTAGAGGGGCTGGGTGTCAAAATTGCCCAGGAGGGGGAGCTACCCCACCTGAATTTCCTCTACTTCGAGGGGCCCGACGGCGTGATGATCGAACTGATGGACCCGAAAGAATAATTTATTACCAAGGAGATTTTTAAAATGGAACGCGCACGCAGCCTGATGGAAATGACAAGCCCCGAGACGGCCGAGGCTCTTAAGAAAACGAACCTTGCCATTATCCCAATCGGCAGCGTCGAGCAGCACGGCAAGCATCTCCCGATGGGCACCGATTATTATGCGGCCGAGGCCCTTGCCCGGCGGACGGCCTCGCTGACCGGTGGCCTCCTCGTCGATTTCATCCCCTTCGGCGTCACCCCGCTTCACATGGGCTTTCCGGGAACCATTAGCCTTCGGGCGGAGACAATGATCGCCGTGTTCATGGATGTGGTGGGAAGTGTTCATCATCATGGCGCACGTAATTTTGTCTTCTACAACTGGCACGAGCGTAACCTGCCAGTTGTTGAGATAGCTGCCGAGCGTGCCCAGAACGAACTTGAGGGTGCCAAAGTGCTTATCGTTCATGCTCATTTTATCGCTAAGGATAATTATGGCCAGGAGGTGGGCCTCACCCACGGTGGCGAGCTTGAGGTGTTGCCCGTCATGGCGGATCGGCCCGAGCTTGTGCATCTCGATTTGGCCGACGACCCCTCACCCCAGGGTCACGGTGTGGCACAAGACCGCCTCCGCCGCGATCCGGCAGTTTACTATATCCCCAAGGATGTGAAGACCATGTACGCCTCGGGATGGTACGGCAATATTAACGATACCTCACCCGAGCGTGTCGATGAGGTTGTCGAGGGCACATCAAGAATCGCTGCCGAGCGAATAAAAGCGTATTTCGAGATTTAGTCAGCCCTGTTATTTTTGTCTTATCCGGTGGTACGGAAAATGGTAGAAATATTTTTTATTATTTCGTGAGAGGAAGTAGAGTCGTATGAGCCTTCCCAATAGCCCCTCGACGCGTCTTCGCGCCCCGGTGGACAATATCCAGACCATCGAAACCGATGTGTTAATTATCGGCGGCGGGGTGGCCGGTTGTCTTGCTGCCATCGGTGCGGCTGAGGTGGGGGCAAAATGCGTCATATGCGAGAAGGGCGGCATTATCGAGCGTAGCGGCTCGATCACCGGCGGAGTGGATCATTTCTTTGCCATCCTTGAGGCGGGCGAGGAGTGGGACACCCCCGAGTATCTCCTTCGCCACGTTCCCAAGATTACCGAAGGTGTAGTTGATATCGACGTGTGCGCGCGTTTTCTTCACGGCATCAAAGGAATGGTTCACCGACTTGAGAAGATGGGTGTGGATTTTCACAATCCCGCTACGCCAGACCTACCCTACCTGAGACACCGCTCTTTTGGTCTGCCCGGTGAGTACACCATCGAGTTCGAGGGCAATAATTTCAAGCAAGTTATCGGGCAGGCGGCGCGTAATTCGGGTGCCAAAACGCTCGAGCGTGTGATGGTGGCGGATATTTTAATGGAGGATGGCGTCCCAAAAGGTTGTGTCGCCTTTAATATCCGCCACGGCACCGTCTATGTGGTCTTGGCGCGGGCGGTGGTCATGGCGACGGGCGAGGCCAACCGTATCTCCAAGAACGCCTCGGGCCATCCGTACGATAGCTGGCACATCCCCTATAACACCGGCGATGGCCAGTCCATGGCGCTCAAACTCGGCGCACAGCTTGCTAACATGGAGTTTACCGACGCGACCATTACCCCGAAGGGCTACTCGACCCAGGGGACGAATGGATTTGTCGGTGCGGGAGCCTATCTGGTGAATGCTGCTGGCGAGCGTTTTATGTTCAAGTATCACCCGGCGGGCGAGCAGGGCCGTCGCATCGACCTGATAAACGGCGTAATCACTGAGACAGCCGAGGGGCGGGGGCCGGTATACATCGATTGCCGCCATTTACCGCCTGACGATGTAAATCGACTTAAGGGCACACTCGGGGTTGATCGACCCGCCATGCCGACTTTCTTTGAGCAGAAGGGAGTAGATCTCGCCACAGATCTTCTTGAGATAACGATTAGCGAGATGTCCAGCCGTGGCGGGGGGGTCGTATTCCGCAGGGCAGGGGTGCGAATAGATTCTGATTGCGTGAGCAGCGTGCCTGGCCTTTTTGCTGCGGGCGATTGCTCGACGGTGAGCAACGGGATATCAGGAGCCACGGTAATGGGGCACATTGCCGGGGGTAGTGCGGCGCGCTATGCCCTTGGGCAGCCCGCGCCCAAGCCGCTTTCCAGAGAGGAGATCGAAAAGATCCGCGAGGAGTTGGTTCGACCTCTTGAGAGCGAAGGCAAGCTTACACCTAGGGGCTTTGAGGATGAGGTGCGCGAGATTGTGACAGGGCGCATCGGTTTTCGGCGAGATGAAAATAGACTTAAATCGGCGCTAGATGAACTGTCCCGGCTCAAGGGCCGCGAGGGTAGTGTGCATGCCGGGAACTATCATGATTTGATGCGATTTTATGAGGCAAAGAATCTTCGCACGGTGGCCGAGACGATTGCAGCTTGCGCGTTGGAGCGTCGTGAAACGCGGGGCGGGGGTGCCCATGTTCGAATGGACTATCCTGAGCGTGACGATGCCAGTGGGGCGAAAATGATTCTGGTCAAAAAAGATACAGAATCGGGAGAACTCAAGGTTAGCTCCGAGCCGACCGGGCTTGATGTCGAGGTGGTGCCCGAATCGAATATTTCTGGCGGGTAGGGCGAAGAGATAGAGAGGGTAAGAGTTGCCGATGCCGATACTGATTGATGAAAAATCTTGTCTAGATGGGTGCACAATCTGTGATTTTTTCTGCCCGGGCGATATTATTTACCGTGAGGAGAAGGAAAAGCCCGCTGAGGTGCGCTATCCGGATGAATGCTGGTATTGCGGGATTTGTGCCGACCGTTGTCCGGTGGACGCAGTGAAGGTGGTTTTTACGCCCGAGATGCTGAACTGCACGACACCTCCTGAAGTTTATATGGGGATGGGGAAATGACAGATACTTCGATACTGGATTCGCTGCCCGTTGCTCCGAGCGAAGATCCTTTTGTGGTCGAGCACGGTGGTTTTTACCGTCGCTGGTTCTCAATGATTGATGATATCCAATTGTTAAAGGACACGGTGGCCTCGCTAAAGGGGACGACCGACAATCTCTGGGTGCCGGTCTGGCGGGATATTGGCCGCAAATTCGAGACCGAGGCAGAGGCGCTGGCCGCCAAAGGAGACGGCTCTGCCGCACGGGCCAAATTTCTTCAAGCTAAATCCTATTACAGCCTTGCCCGCTTTCCCCGCCCGCTCACCCCGCTCAAAGAGGAGGTAAACCAGGATTGCATTCGAGTCTATCTTCGCGCGGCAGAGTACCTCGACCCACCGCTTGAAAAGGTTGCCGTTGAGTGCGAGGGCAAGTCTATCATCTCCCACTTTAGGGCCCCCGCAGGGGCGGGGCCAGGCAGTCCCGTGCCAGCTGTGCTGATTATGTGCGGGGGCGATATGTTCAAGGAGGATCGCGGCTGGGCAGGTGAAATGGCGATGGACAACGGCCTTGCCACGCTTGTTATGGATGGTCCCGGAACGGGGGAGAATCCTTTTCCCTATGAGCCTGAGTCGGTGACGGCATGGATGGCGGCTATCGACTATCTGGCGGCGCGGCCCGAGGTGGACGAGCGGCGCATCGGTGCCTTTGGCATCAGCCGGGGCGGGCACTCGGTCATGCTGTTGGCGGGTTCATACCCAGAGAAAGTGGGGTGCGCCGTTGCCAGTGCGGGCCACCCCTATGGCTACCAGATGAGCGACGATGAGATGGCAAATTTTGTCGAGAACAAGAACCGGCGAGCATCCTATGTTTTCGGTGCGCCCGGAGATGCCCCTAGTTTTCCGCCCACCACTCTTGAGGCTGAGAAGGCTGGTTTCAAGCGATGGGCACTTAGCGAGATTGGGGTGGTGGACAAGATTACTTGTCCGATATTGATGATCAACGGCAAGCAGGACCATCTCTCGCCGATAGGAAATATCTACTACATGCTTGAGCGCGGCCCCGTCCTCGGGCGCGAGGCACGAATATATCCAGACGATGGGCATTGCGCATTTAAATATTTTAGTGAATGGGCACCCGAGTCGTTCCGCTGGATCAAGGAAAAACTAGAACGGGCCGGGTGATATGTTTCACCCGACCCGGACATTAAGAATTTTTTGAGATTTTAGGTTCTTAGGGCAACCGGTCGAGCCATTTCGCCCCTAAATCCTAGCCCACAGCTTTAGCTGTCGGCGTTAATCTGCTGAACAATTTCCTTGAGAATTGTTCCTGCCTTGTCGTTGTCCACCTGGCAGGTGCCCGCTGCCTCATGGCCGCCGCCGCCGTATTTGAGGCACAGCTCACCGATGTTGGTGTTCGAACTAAGGTTCACAATGGACTTTCCGATGGCAAAGACGGTGTTCATCTGATCGCGGCCCCACATGGCCTGAATCGAAATGTTCTGATCCGGGTATAGCGCGTAGACCATGAAGCGGTTGCCAGCAAAGATAGGATCTTCCTTGCGCATATCGGTGAGGATAAGGTTACCGTAAATTTTCGAGCACCTATTTAGCTGATCCTTGAATTTCTCTTCCTGCTCGAAGAATAGATCTGTTCGTTCGACAACATCGGGAAGCTTAAGGATATCCTCAAGGGGAAGTTCGATGCATTTGTCCATCAGCATCATCATAAGATCGTAGTTGGAGATCTTGAAATCCTTGAAACGGCCGAGCCCGGTTCTCGAATCCATAATAAAGCTTAGGAGCACCCAGCCCTCAGGGTGCAGGACATCGGATTGAGAGAAATTGCCTGAGTCTACCTTGTCTACTGCAAATAGAATGTCCTCGTCGATGTTAGGGAACTTATCCTCGCCGAAATTCGTAGACGACACCCGCGCAGGAGGCCGCATCCGGGTCGGTAACGTAGTTGTTCTTGGTGCCGACTCGCTCGACCTCACTGATGTGGTGATCAAAGGCGAGATGGGCAGCCTCGACATAGGGCAGATTGGTGGTGATGTCTTTATTCGTGATTTCGATTTTGCCATCTTGCATGTCTTTGGGGTGAACAAATTTCACCTCGTCGATCATGTTAAGGCTTTTGAGAAGTGCGCCGCTTACAAGGCCGTCGAAGTCACTTCTTGTTACTAGACGATATTTATCAGCCATTTTTTTCTTGCCCCCTGCCGCTTATTTTTTAAAACGGCATATGCAGAATACGATTTCATCGAGGTGGTAGTTATAGAGCCACCCCTGTATCTAGGTCGATAGTCAAATTAACGAAAGATTGCATTATTCTCAACCGGAAAACACCTGCCAGCTATCCTTCGATATTCCCTTGATTTATAAGCCTACCCCGCTAATGGCGAATTAGGCGGCGTCGAGCGCCTGTTTGAGATCTGCTTTAATGTCGTCAATATGCTCGATACCGATGGAAAGGCGCACATAGCCCGGGGTTACGCCGGTAGCTGCCTGCTCCTCATCGGAGAGTTGTTGGTGCGTTGTGCTGGCGGGATGAATCGCCAAGCTACGCGAATCGCCGATGTTGGCGACATGGTAGAACATCTCAAGCGAGTCGATGAACTTTTGCCCGGACTCAAGACCCCCTTTGAGCACACAGCCGACGAGTCCGCCCAGTCCGCCCTTTAAGTAGGTGTCGGCGCGGCGGCGGAATTCGCCATCCATCTGACTTGGGTGGATGACGTGGTCCACTTTGGGGTGGTCCTTGAGGAAGTTTGCCACCTCGGTGGCGTTGCTGCAGTGCCGCTCCATTCTGAGGGGTAGCGATTCGAGGCCCTGGAGGAATAGGAAGGCGTTGAACGGGCTCATTGCCGCACCCTCGTCGCGCAGCAGCGTGACCCTGGCCTTAATGATGTAGGCGACAGGGCCAAGGGGCTCGGTCGCGACCGTCCAGACGGCGCCGTGATAGCTCGGATCGGGCTCGTTCAGGTAGGGCTGGCGCTCGGGGTAGGCCTTCCAGTCGAAGTTGCCGCCATCGATGATGATGCCGCCGATGGAGTTGCCGTGTCCACCAATATATTTCGTGCATGAGGAGGCGATGATGGCGGCGCCATGCTCAAAGGGTTTGCACAGGCCGTGGGCGGCGGTGTTGTCCATGATGAGAGGAATTCCAAACTCGCGACCAATATCCGAGACTTCCTTTATCGGAAAAACGTGGAGCTTGGGGTTGGGAAGCGTCTCGGCATAATAAGCGCGCGTTTTATCGTCAGTGGCTTTGCGGAAATTCTCGGGGTCCGTGGGGTCAACGAAGCGACATTCGATTCCCATCTGTTTGAGCTGGTTGGCAAACAGGTTCCATGTGCCGCCGTAGAGATCGGTTGAGCTGACAATGTTATCGCCTGCGCGGGCAACGTTTTGGACTGCCATCATCGAGGCGGATTGGCCCGAGGATACGGCGAGGGCGGCTACACCGCCTTCGAGCGCAGCGAGGCGTTTTTCGAGAACATCGCAGGTTGGGTTCATAATCCGGGTGTAGATGTTGCCAAAATCCTTGAGCCCAAAAAGGTTAGCGGCATGCTCTGTGCTGTCGAACTGGTAGGAGGATGTCTGGTAAATGGGCACAGCAACAGCGTTTGTGGCGCTATCGCTGCGGAAGCCGGCGTGGAGGACGATAGTTTCGTTGTGTTTCGAATCTGGGGCCATGAGCATATTTCCTTATTTTAATTGGGTTTGGCTCAAAAATTACTTCGATTTGAGAATGCGCCATTCTATCAAAGGATTCCGCTGGCACAATCCCCTAAGGGGCGTTTTGCCTAGTTTTGTGCCCGATTGTCACGATTGGAGATGTTTTTGGAGGTGGGGAGGGACTCGAAAAGGGGATTTTCAGATTTGAATGACGTGGTATGCTTCAAGGTATCTGATATTTGCATACTTCGAGCAATAGTATTCAATGAAGGGTAGGTACTGGTTATGACCAATGGCCGAGACAAGCGAAAAGATCCCCGCTATTCCTTGCCGATTCTGATCGACGCCCCCTCGTTGTCGCAGCATCCCCTTGTTCCCGATAACATCAGCCACACCGGTTTCCGCGTCGAGCTTCGCCATCGCCCCCATATTGGGGAGGTGGTCGAATGTGTGTTTGTTGTGGACGGCGCCCTTTTTCAGAATTGCCGCGCCACGGTGCGCTGGGTGATGGACCACGAGGTGTTGAGTACCTCGTGTGCGGTCGGCCTTTCGGTCGAAGTTGAGGATGACAAAAAAGAAGAGTTCTTGGTCTCGCTTAGTGGGGTGTTCGATTTCATGGAAGAGGAGCCTTAAGCGATTTTGTCATTTCTGCCGGCTATCGAGGCTACGCCTTCTCGGGTCTGATTCTTCGCGCCTTGCGTCCTAAACGTGTTGATGATGTTGTTTGATCTGCCGGGCAAGGTGCCACTCGATAATCATGCCCGAGACGAATAGCGCGATTCCCGTCAAATATCGCACTTCCTCGCCCAGGGGATAGGCGTAGGCGAGCCCCTCGATTTTAAATCCGAAAAGCGCCTCTGCTATCCAGCCAAAACCCACCGCGAGCATTACAAATCCGATGATTCCCATCTTTTCTTTCCTCCTTGCGGGACTTTGCTGACCCTTTATTTATATATATCGGCGCGGTGGGGCCGATTCGCAGTGACGAGAATCACGAGAATAGAGTGAAATGGGTCGATTTCGTTGAATCGCTCCGGAAGCCGGCACCGGTTATGCCGGAAGCATCTGTGTCCCGGGGCCCTGATCGCTCCCATTAGGTCTTTAGCGGGTAATTTATTCGACTTGGCGAAAAGTTGGGGAGGGGTTAATCAGGCCCGGGGTGAATAAACTAAAAGTACATCGGAATTGAATTTATTGATCCCGTTTAATTGAAGCCGGGGAAATCCGGGCCACCAGACGAGCGCCATTCGATTCCCGCATCGGCTGCCGCGCCGGAGAGACTTGTTTAGAAGTTACCAGCGATGAGACCCTCGCGGACTTTAGGCATGGTGACGGCGAGATCGAGAATCGGCAGGCCATGCGATGGCGCGACCACAGAGACATCGAATTCTTCAAGCATCTCCTCTAGTCTGTCCGCATACTTATTCATGTCGGCAAACCGGGTCCAGTACAACGCCCGCTCGGCGAACACCCCCAAAACCTCCGCCAGGTCGAGCGATTCGGCCTCTTCAGCGACTTTCCCGCAATGATTGTCCCAGTGGTAGTGGCTGTAGGCGAAGCCGTCTCCTGGAAATAGCGTCCGCGCGCCGGTGTCGAATCCCCAAAGGGAAGTGCGCAGGTCGCGGATGACCGGTTCGAGGGCGATGAATTGCCTGTCCCCCAGGTCGATCACATCGCCGATCTCCATATGGTGCATTCGGTGGACCTCATCCGGGAAGCACAGATGGTAGTCGCTCACATCGCAGTGAAGCGTCATCTCGGGATAGCTATCGAGCATCCGCCCAATCCCCCCGGCGTGCGGGACCTCCTGGTGAGTGAGGAACAGGTGCTTCAGCGTCGAGCCCCTCTCGGCCAGGATATCCCTTACCTGCTTGGAGACAACGGGAAAATCCGCAATATGGCCCGTTTCGATGAGCATGGAGCCCTCCGAGCCGATGAGGAGGAACGCCGCATTGTAGGTGTGGTAAACCTTCCCCTTGTGGTGCTGCTCGTGACAGATGCCGAGCCAGAAAACCCCCGGCGCAATTTCACGCGGGAGTGGATTTTCTTCTGGTTTCATCATGATTATCTCTCCATGTCGCGGGGAATATAGCGCGGATTGACGACTGAGCGATCCAGATCACGCAATACTTCGTCAAGCACAGTGAATTGGCGTTCAACCAATTCGCGCCCCCGGAGTATCGCCCCGTATCCTGGTGCAAGGGTTTCGATGTCGCAGCGATTGAAGACGTCCGAGATTCCCTTCCGAATGGGGGCGGTGTCGATGCCTTCAATCCACCAATAGCGCGTGTTGAGCAGGAACGAGCTCACGAACGCCGAGGTTGTCACCCTGTCGTCGTCCACCATCAGCCAGGGGCCCTCGGGGTTGTCCTGCGACACATGGCTGAACATGTCCGAGGAAAACAAGGTCCGGGTGGCCTCGTCGTAGATCCACATGGTGGTGATCAAGCGGATGGGCGCGTTGATGCCGATAATGGGCCGACTCGTCTTCCCGCCGACATGGCATTGGAGCTCGGCCCCGAGAATGGTCGTCGGAAAGAGCTTGTCTTTCTCTTTTTTGGGGCCGTATTCTTCCACCTCGAAATCAAGCCAGAAATCCATGTCCTCCCTTCGGGAAAAACACTCCACGACGTTGAACTCCTTGGCGAGCGCCGCCCCGTTCCCGACGGACATGAATTCGTTCTGTCGGAGAGGAAAAATCGAGAGCGGGGTATCGGAAGTGATGATCGAGCCAATCTGATCGAACAGGGCGCGCCGGTGCCCATTAAAACCCGTA
>JABJAL010000005.1 GCA_018669005.1 Nitrospinaceae bacterium | reverse complement strand
GGTCGTCGGGCCCCACACGGACGGCGCGCAAATCCTGGTCAACGCAAAAGCCACCGCCTCGGCGCTGGACTCCGCGCAGACCACAGCCATCGGACCTCACACAATAGACACCGATACGCAGCGCACGGACGCTGAAATTCTTTCGGTCGTCGGGCCCCACACGGACGGCGCGCAAATCCTGGTCAACGCAAAAGCCACCGCCTCGGCGCTGGACTCCGCGCAGACCACAGCCATCGGATCTCACACGGTTGACACCGACACCGATACACAGCGCACGGACACAGAGATCGTGGCGCTGTCTCTTGCCGCCGTCGGACCCCACACAGACGGCGCACAAATCCTGGTCGACGCAAAAGCCACCGCCTCGGCGCTGGACTCCGCGCAGACCACAGCCATCGGACCACATACCGTTGACACCGACACCGATACACAGCGCACGGACGGCGACATTCTTGGCGTGGTGAGCACGGCGGGTTACGTTACCGGGGCGCATACCAGCGGCGGGGGCTCAAGTGTCCTCGACCCCTATGTCTCAGTGAACACAGGCCCGATGAACGGTCTCCCCGGCCCGCACATTATCTTCAACGGGGCGAACCTTCATATCCAGGACGGCACCGGGGAAACCTGGAAGGGCTCGGGTCAGACCACTTTTAACGGCCTTGGCAACCTCATCGTCGGCTACGATGAGGCCAATTTAGAGGGCGATACAAAGACAGGATCGCATAACATCGTCATCGGCTCGCTTCACTCTTATTCCGGCTACGGGAACCTTCTCGCCGGCGCTGACAACAATGCCCAGGGTCATCAGGGCTTCCTCGCGGGCATGAGCAACACCACAGGCGCGGGCACTTTCAACGCCAGCGTGAGCGGGGGGCAACTAAACTCTGCCACCGCGAATTACTCCAGCGTCAGTGGGGGCTATAAAAACAAGGCCAGCGGCGTGAAATCAAGCGTGAGCGCGGGCTTCAAAAACACCGCCAGCGGCGAAACCTCTAGCATCAGCGGCGGGGCGGAGGGAAAAGCAACAAAACTCGCCTCGAGCATCTCCGGCGGAGTTTTCAACCTTTCCAATGGTATCTACACCAGCGTCAGCGGCGGCTATACCAATCAGGCCGGCCCAGGTTCCAATGCTAGCGTGAGCGGCGGCTCTGCCAACAGAGCGACCGCTGGCACCTCGAGCATCTCGGGAGGCTTCAGCAACGACGCTACCGGAGGCAGCTCCCACGTTAGCGGCGGCAGGGACAACGTCGCCAGCGGCAATTCTTCCAGCATTACTTCCGGGTTCTTTAACAACGCCAGCGGAAATTATTCCAGCGTCACCGGCGGCAAATACAACAAGTCGACTGGCAAATTCGCAAGCGTCTCGGGCGGCGGGGGCGGCAACACACAAGGTAACGGCAACCACGCTATCGGCGAGGCCTCAAGCATCAGCGGCGGGCATGACAACCGCGCCAATGGCGCCTACTCGGCTATCGCCGGGGGCGCGTCGAACAGGACGGGAACCTCCGCGCAATACGCCAGCATCAGCGCTGGGGTGGGGAACATTGTCACATCATATGCCGAGTCCGCCGAGGAATGGGTGACAGCTACGCTCCAGAGCGGCTGGCAATACTACGGAAGCGGATGGAATACGCCCGGCTTCTACAAGGATTCGGACGGAAGGGTGCACCTGCGCGGCCTGGTTCGTTATGGCTCCACTGGTGGTCCGATCTTCACCCTCCCGGCAGGCTATAGACCCGCGCAGATGGAACTCATCGTGACGGAAACTGGCGATCCGGTTGCAAACGGCCGGATCGATATCCTGCCGGATGGCGGGGTCTGGCTCCGACGAGGAGCTAACAGCTATGTGACGCTTGATGGGTTGAGCTTCAGGGCGGGGAGCTAGGAGGCCCTGAAGTGATCTAAGCAAAAGTACCTGACAAAAAAAACCGGCTCTCGCTTGAGGGCCGGTTTTTTTGTGTGCAATAGATTTTTTTTCTAAGAAACACCCATCTTCTCGGCAAATGCCTCTAGCGCCTGCGTGAAGCACGCCATCGGGGCGCGGACGATGCCCGCGCCAACCTGGCCAACACCCGCCTCGCGGTGGGCGATGCCGGTGTTGATGACGGGGCAGATGTTGGTTTCAACAACACGCATGATATCGATGCCGGTTGGGGTGCCCTGAAAATCCATGGAGGGCAGCGTCCACTCGGGGTTTTGACCGACGGTAATCTCGCCCATCTCGCGGGTGAAGTTCAGTGCGTCGGCAGATGAGCCCGCACCGACGAAACCGGCTACGGCGGGCGCCGCCGCCATCGCAAAACCACCCAGGCCCATCGTCTCGACGATGGTGGAGTCTCCCATGTCGGGATTGGCATCGGCCTCGGTGAAGCCGGGAAAATAAAGCCCGTTTGGCATCTCGACCGGGGCGGTGAACCATTGATCGCCAGTGCCCGAGACACGCACCCCGAAATCCGTGCCGTTCCGGCACATGGCGGTGACGATGGAGGAGCCCTCGATATCTCGCACCGGGTCCATAATCGCCTTGCCGATGGCCATCCCGATATTGAGGAAAAACTGATCGTTGCCGCCAATGAAGGCGAGAATATCGGCGAGGGAGCCAGAGTCTTTTAAGGTGCGGGCGAGCGCGGGGGCGAGTTCCCGAAGGATGAGGCTCGATCCGGCAACGTTTCGCTGGTGCATCTCATCGCCCATCGACAGCGCCCGGGCGATGATGGGTTTGAGCGCAATGCCGCCAGCTTGTTTTACGGCCCCTGCCAGCGCGGGGCCAAGGTCGCTCCCCAGCCAGCGGAGGCGATCGATGACCTCGGGGTCGTTGCCGCCAAAGCGCATGACTTTGCCCAGACCCTCGTTGAGGGTGCAAAACGAGCGATTACCGAAGGCCCTGTTCTCGACGATCATCACCGGCTGGCTGATGCTCGTGATGCCGGTCATCGGGCCCACCGCCCCGAAGTGGTGGTTCGGGTGAAAGTCGATCTGGCCGCTCTCGGCAAGTTTAGCTGCCTCCTCAAGTGTGCCTGCCCAGCCTTCTAATACTATCGCGCCCGCAACGGCGCCCCGCAGCGGGCCGCACATTCGCTCCCACGCAATTGGCGGGCCGGCGTGAAGAAGGATTCCCTCCCCCAGCCCTTCAATTACCTCGCCAGCAGGCCGTACATCTACCCAGACGGGCTCGGCCCCGAAGAGGCGCCCGAGCGCCTCGGTGTTCGCTTTCTCGATGGTGCCGCTCATGGTGGCCTCAAAGTGGTGTGCAAAATGTAGGAAATAATTCGACACGCGAAGACTAGCAAACCGCCCGACTTTCATCCAATCGGCGAGGGGGCCGCTAAAAATTTGCCCAATAGATTAATTTCGGTTCAAATAGTCTTATGTTAATTCCCTATACTATCCTCCAAATTTTCTTTTCGGACCAAAGCCCAGGCATGCTAAAATTCTTCGAATACGAAAACTGTATGCGCCAGCACGAATCATAAAAAGGAGCCCACACATGGCAAGCAACACCGAGACACAAGCATCCGCGCTATCCAACTTCGACGTTGAGGCCTACCGCGAGGGCGCTATCGGCGGCATCATCGGCGCGGTCGGCATCGCCGTGTGGTTCTTCATCGCCGACATGCTGGCGGGCCAGCCCTTTTTCACCCCGAGTGTTCTGGGCTCGACCGTTCTCGCCCTCTTGAGCGGGGCCGGCCTCGGCGCAGTCCAGCTCTCGCCGGTCTCGGCCTCTTTGGTGTTGATGTTCTCGGTGGCCCACGGCGGGACATTCATCGTCATCGGCGCCGGTGTCGCACGACTACTAAAAGAGCGCGGACGCGGCGAGGGCTACCAAATCGGGGTGATGATCCTGCTCACGTTCTTCATCGCCTGGTTCATCTTCATGAACATGATTGTTGCGGGCGTGGTGATGGGTGCACTAAACATCACGGATATCCTGATCGCAAACCTCATCGCCATCGTGGCAATGGGTACCTACTTCTTCAAACGCGATCAAGCCTGATAGGCCATAGAAAATATCAGCGGTTAACCAATAAATTTTTAGCGGTCGGGGGCGATGAGTCCCCGGTCGTTTTTTTTTGTTTTCAAACGCCTCGGCACGGCGAAGCGCCCCCGCGAGAGTTCCGGCGCTTTGTCGTGTTTATTTGCTCTGATATTGTTGGCCTTGGGTACAAAGATGTTAGATCCACAATCAAATATGGGCCAATCCACCTAAAATTAATTTCCTATTCGGCTCCTCGGCAAACCTCGGCAGGCCCCCGCCTCAACATCTTAGGCGAGACTATAAACAACAACCGATTAGGGTTTTCGAATCGGAGAAAGGATCATATGTCGCCCACCGAAATAGCGCTCCTCTCCGCCGCCGCGTTCTGCACATCGGCCCTAACTGCGGTCGTTGGCGCAGGAGGCGGCACAGCGCTAATTGCGATTATGTTGCAAATCATGGTGCCTGCGGCCGCTATTCCCGTACACGGCACAGTCCAGCTTGCCTCCAATACGACGCGGGTATGGTTGCTCTGGAAACATGTGGCATGGCCCATCATTTTTCGTTTTGCCGCTCTAATGCCTTTGGGCGTGTGGCTCGGACTTGAGCTTTTTCAGGGGCTGCCGACAGAGGCAATTCAAATCCTGATTGGTAGCTTCGTGCTAATTTCACTTGGAACACGTCAGCTCAGAAACCTCAAAGACAAAGACCTACCCTTATAGGCGTTCGTTCCGATTGGATTCATCACGGGTCTCCTCAACATGATCGTCGGTGTGATTGCGCCAATTCTTGGCGTTCTCGTAATCCGCGACGACCTTTCAAAGAGCAAATCGTCGGCACCCTTGGTTTCTTCGGCTTTATCGGAAATCTTTTAAAAATAGTCGGCTTCACCTTGATTGGTTTTAGCTTCTCGGAATACGGCCTGACGATGGTGTGCATGATCCCCTCAGCAGTGATTGGAACAAGAGTTGGCCGGTTTGCTCTAAGCAATTTAAATGAACGCTATTTCCTTCTCGCCTTTCGCTGCGTATTGGTCGCCCTCGCCTTGAAGCTGATCGCTTTTGATGGATTATCCCGCTTCTGGGCTTAGTGGTCACCGGCGAGAAGATCTATATGTTGTTAGTCTTGGGTGTACATGGCGAATTCATGACACTAGCGGTTTAATATCTCGCCACAAATCGATAGAAATGCGGCAAGGCCCCGAGGAGAGCGTAAAGCGGGGCAGACTCACATTATTTTAGCCACGCCACACACTCTCGCGGCAATTCTCGACGACAACCTTCCCGCGTTTAACGACATAGCGCTTCTCGGGCTGATCGATAATGATATCGCCCCATTCGAGCGAATCGAGAACAACAAAATCCGCAGGCCTACCCGGGGCGATGCCGTAGCTATCTTCAATGCCCATTGCCCGAGCCGCATTGTGGGTGAATAGATCGGGTACCCCCACCCGCTCGGCAGCGCCCGTCATGTGTGCGACGTGGGCAAGAAGAAGCCCTATTTCAAGCAAATCTCCCCGGCCCGAGGGGGTGAAGGCGTTGCGGATATTGTTCGAGGCGGCAGAAACGTTCACCCCGGCAGCGATAAGCTCTTTCACGCGGGTGAGGCTCCGGTAACGCGGCGGCATATCGCCCCGCCCGTTTAAAAAAAGATCCGTTGCCGGGAGGGGAAGAACATTGATATCCGCCTCGGCGATTTTCTCGATGACCCGAGCCGCACGCGAATCCTCCATCGCACCAAGCGAGGTGAGGTGTCCGACCGCCACACGGCCTTTAAGACCCGCATCCACCGTCCGCCTCGCCACCGATTCGATAGCGCAATCGGCGGGGTCGTCCGAAAAATCAAGATGAAAATCCACACCCGCACCAAATTCCTCGGCCAATCCAAACACAATATCGAGGTGGCGCTCAGGATCAACATCGTTATAGGGAACGCCCCCGACCACATCACCTCCCATGCGCATGGCCTCGCGCATCAACTCCTCGGTGCCGGGCTGCTGCTCGATGCCCTCTTGAGGGAAGATGACGGTCTGAATATCGGCCAGGGCGGCGCAACTCTCTTTTAATTCGAGAGCGGCCTCCATGCCCTTAAGGCCGACGATGGGGTCCACCTCGACCTGAATTCGAAAACGCGTCGAGCCGTGGCGCACACACTGGCGTAGCGCCCGCTCGGAGCGCTCGCGGATATCTTGTTTTGAGACATTTTTCTTTAGTTCAAGCGTAATGGCGATGGCGTCGGCTAGGGTGCCCGAGAGATTGGGACGACGCTCCTCCAAATAGGCCTTATCTAGGTGTATATGGCTCTCTATAAAACCTGGCAGGACAACGCGGCCTTCTAGCTCGACCGTATTTATCCCCCCGTCAGGGTGAGATCCGGGCCCGATGGAAGCAAATTCTCCGTCCCGGACAAGAATATCTACCAAGGGGCCATCAGGCCCTACCCGCCCCTCCCGAAAGAGCAATTCATCCGCCATGAGACACCTTTCTCAGGGCAGGCAGCGGCCTACACCTAAAAAAAAACCAATATCATGAGGTTTCGAAACCCGTTTGAAACATCTTTGCCCTATCATCTCCCCCCACTGGAGGCGAATCAAGGCATAACGGGATTCCTCAAAAACTGCTGGCTCCCTTGACCATAAGGCCGGAAAATGAGCAAATGCGCTCATCCGGCGTCCACGGTTTGGCCAGTGTGAGCAGGAAATAATTTTTATAGGAATACATCATATAAAATACCCCGTTAATAGGGGAAAGTGCGCCGCAACAAGGGCGCCCAATTCGAGGCAGGAATACGCATGATTTCGCTTTCTTTCGCTAATGTTATAGAGCTCTCCTTCAATAGTCTTTCTTACGCGGCCCTTCTTTTTCTTTTGGCAAGTGGGCTCTCCCTCATCTTCGGCGTAATGCGGATAGTCAACCTTGCTCACGCAGCAATTTTTCTATTCGCGGGCTACATCTCACTTGAGTTCTACAACATCATTTACGGCGATGCCTCTATCCTGCCGCGCATAATTCAGGCCCTCGCCTGGGCGGCGCTCTATTTCGCCTGGCACAGTCTATCGAAAGTCTCTGGTGAGGGTCGCGCCACCCTGGGCATACTCGGCGCATATATTGTCATCGAAATCATTACCTCCACCATTTGGGGCTTTAATTTCTACGAGCTTTTCTTTCCTGTGATTAAGGTGCAGAAAATAGACAAGGTGAGTTTTCTCGCGCTCTCTGCCGCCATCGCCGTCTCGGTTGTCATGGTCGCGCTCGGCGGCATGTTCATCGAGCGCTTCTTCTTACGCCGCTTCGGGCAAGACACCCTCGCCCAGGTGCTCGTCACCATCGGGTTTGCCTTCATCCTTCAGGACGGCTCTCTCTACACCTGGGGCGGCGACAACTTTATTTTCGAGTCCCCCTGGCCGTTTAATTCAAGTGCCGTCATCGGCGGGATATCATTTCCGCTCTACCGATTGCTGATGATCATCATCGCGGTCCTCGTCGGCATTTCGCTTTTCTTCGGCATTGATCGTACCCGGCTGGGCGCCATCATGCGCGCCACGGTGGATGACCCTGAAATGGCCCGCGGCATCGGCATCAACACCAACATCGTCTCGATGAGCATATTCGCCATCGGCGCCCTGCTCGCGGCCATTGGTGGCGTTGTTGGCGGTGCCTTCTTTGGCGTCTATCCGGGCCTGGATTTTGAGATCCTACCCTACGCCTTCGCTGTGGTTATCATCGGCGGGCTGGGAAGCCTCGTGGGCGCCGTGGTGGGAAGCCTTGTAGTGGGCTTCATGGAAAACTTCGGGACGGCTTTATTCCCTGAACTCTCATACTTCGCGCTCTTCGCTCCGATGGCCATCATTCTCGCCATCAAGCCAACGGGCTTATTCGGAAAGGGTTAAATCGAATATGGGCTCCCCCCAAGAGCGTAAACGCATTTATATCGTGTTGGGCGTGTTCGGCACCCTGGCGCTGATCACGCCGTTCCTCGATCTGTTTCTTCAATCCCTCGTCACGGAGATACTCATCTTCGGTCTGCTGGCGATGAGCCTCGACATTCTCCTCGGATTCACGGGCCTCGCATCGCTGGGCCACGCCGCTTATTTCGGGGTGGCCTCGTATGCCTCCGCCATCGTCATGACCAAGAAAAGCTGGGTGATCACCTACGCCATGTACACCGGCGCTAGCGAGGCGGGCCTCGGTCTATTATTTTTGTTCTTTGTTGGCATCCTCGTTGCCTTCATCTTCGCGGCCTTTTTCGGATTCCTGGCCATCAGGGCCAAAGACGTCTACTTCCTGATGATTACGCTTTCGCTTGCCATGGTGGTCTGGGGGCTGGCCTACCGCTGGAGCGCGGTCACCGAGGGCGACAACGGCATCATCATCAACGAGCGCCCGACGCTTCTGGGGATGTCGATCGCAGAGGGGCTGCCCTTTTTCTACTTCACGCTAGTTGTTTTTCTCCTCTGCTTGGGGGCGCTATACGTCATCGTCCAGAGCCCCTTTGGTC
This sequence comes from Nitrospinaceae bacterium, assembly GCA_018669005.1. NCBI lineage: Bacteria > Pseudomonadati > Nitrospinota > Nitrospinia > Nitrospinales > Nitrospinaceae > Nitrospinaceae bacterium. Next base: position 12,859 of record JABJAL010000005.1, on the reverse strand, counting down.
GAACCCTCGTCGGTATCAGGGAGCGCGAGGAGCGTATGGAAATGCTCGGCTACAATATCTGGCTCCATAAATATCTGGCCTTCATCATCGCTGGCACATTCAGCGGCGTCGCCGGCGTAATGTGGACCCTCTACAACTTGTTCGTCAGCCCCCCGGACGTGGAACTAATCACCTCGGCCGAGGCGCTTTTCATGGTAGCCCTGGGCGGCCCGGCCACATTGGTGGGGCCTGTTATCGGCGCGGCCATTATCCGGTCCCTTCAACAATTCGTCAGTATTTATGTCGAAAGGTGGCCGCTCATTCTCGGATCGATATACATTATTACCATCATGGTCAGCCGTCTTTACGGTGTGGATGGCTTACTTGGATTTGCCAAGAAATTTCGCAGTTCATCCGCCGCGTCTGAGAAATCAGAAAGCTGAACAGGTGCGGTCTTTTTCACTCTTCAAGGGAATATCAGGGAGGAGTTCAGATGAAAAGAATCTTAGCTTTTATCGCAGCCACAGGAATGGCCCTGGCACTCACCGCCAGCTCAGCACAGGCCGCCAAGGAAATTCGCATCGGGTTCATCGCCCCGATGACCGGCATCTTTGCCCAGATCGGCAAGGACATGAGCAACGGCTTCAAAATGTACCTCGATGAGAACAAGGGCATGATGGGCCCCGTCAAGGTGAAGTTCATCCTTGAAGACTCGACCGGCAAACCCTCGGTCAACCGCCAGAAAGCCATCAAGCTTATCCGGCGCGACAAGGTACACATGTTCGTGGGCGGCCTGCTGGCCAGCACGGGCTACGCGCTCGGCGCCGTTGCCGACCGCTTCAAGACTCTCTACATCTCACCGGTTCCGGCCGGAGACGACATGACCCAGAGGAAGCCGCCGAAGTACTTCCTCCGTAGCGGCTTCGCATCGAGTCAGAACAGCCACCCCCTCGCCGACTGGGCCTACGATAAGGGCTACCGGCGGATCGCCATGATCGGCGCCGACTACGCCTTCGGGTATGAGACGCTTGGCGGCTTCCAGCGCCAGTTCGAGGCGCGCGGCGGCAAGATCATCAAGAAGATCTGGGCGAAACTGGGCACCAAGGACTTCGGCCCCTACCTGCCGCAGATCCCCAAAGACGTCGACGCCGTCATGACCCTGATGGTCGGCCCCATGTCGCTGGCCTTCCCGAAACAGTTCCGGGCGGCCGGATTCAAGAACCCGATGCTCGGCGGCGTGACCAGCGCGGACGAGTTCACCCTTCCCGCGATGGGCGACGAGGCCATCGGCTACGTGACGGGAGCCCAGTACAGCGCCGCTCTCACCACCGACAAGAACAAGAAGTTCGTCAAGGAATTCAACAAGCGCTACGGAAAGATGCCCTCCTACTACTCGGAGACGACCTACACCACCGGGCAGTGGATTCGCGACACGCTTGAGAAGGTCAAGTGGAACCCGGACAACACCGCTGGCTTCATCAGCGAGTTCAAGAAGATCCGGATCAATGCCGTCCGCGGTCCTCTCTACATCGACGGCCACGGCAACGTCGTGCAGAACAGCTACATCCGCAAAGTGCAGCGGGTTCCGGGCGACCGGCTCGGCCTTGGGGTAAAACCCAACTCGCTGTGGAACATCGTCATCAAAACCTATCCGGCAGTCAGCCAGTTCTACAAGTGGACGCCGGAGGAATTCCTAAAGCAGCCCGTCTATAACAAGAGCTTCCCCGGCTGCAAACACTGCGAATAAAGCGTACAGCCTGATTCACCCCGCCCGGAGACACCTTCCGGGCGGGGAAGGCACGCTTTTTTAGTCTTAAAAGATTGGAGAACATCGGTTTGGCCGAATCACAGTATGCGCTGGAACTCAAAGGCGTAACCAAACAATTCGGCGGCCTCACGGCCGTCAACGATGTCACCATTCGCCTTGAGCCGGGCGAGCGTCGAGGCATCCTCGGGCCCAACGGGGCGGGAAAAACCACCCTGTTTCACCTGATCACCGGCGTGTTGCCGCTGACCTCGGGCGAGGTGCGCATGTATGGCGAGGACGTCTCCGAGTGGAACACCCATCGCCGAGTCGCCTTAGGCATGGCACGGACATTTCAGATCACCAGTCTGTTTCCCAAGCTGAGTGTCCAGGACAATGTTGTTCTCGCCGTCCTGGGTCTTCGCAAAATTAAGATGGTAATGTTCAAGCCACTCTCAAGCTACCCGGAGATTTTCGAGAAGACAGAAAAGCTTCTGACCGAGGCCGGTTTCTGGGAACTTCGCGACACCGAGGTGGGCAACCTTTCGCACGGCGAGCAACGCCAGCTAGAGATAGTCCTCGCGCTGGCGAGCGATCCGAAAGTGATTCTTCTTGATGAGCCCTCGGCCGGGCTCGCCACCGGCGAGTCGCGCGAGATGGCCACCTTCCTCAAATCGCTCGACCCGAATATTGCCATTCTCATCATCGAACACGACCTCGACGTTATCTTCGAGGTGGCTTCTCATATTTCGGTTCTTCACTACGGAGAACTCTTGACCGACGGGCCCGCCGATCAGATTCGAAACGATCCGCAGGTTCGAGAAATCTATCTGGGGCAGGGATAACCGTGACCGCTTTATTATCTGTTGAAGACATCCACACCTACTACGGGGAATCCTACGTACTTCAGGGGTTGAGTCTCGAAGTCGAAAAAGGTGAAGCCCTTGGCATCCTGGGCCGCAACGGCATGGGGAAAACGACGCTAATCAACTCCATCATGGGTTTTGTTCCGCCCCGGCGCGGCAAGATTCTCTTCCGGGGCGAGGACATTACGAACAAGACCAGCTATGAAATTTCCTTGATGGGAATAGGCCTGTGCCCTCAAGGGCGACGGGTGTTTCCAACACTCACCGTCAGGGAAAACCTCCTCGTCGCCGAACATACAAAAACAAGCGACCGATGGAACACAGAGAAAGTCTACGAGCTTTTCCACCGGCTCGGCGAGCGGGCCGACCAGCGAGCGGGCTCACTCTCGGGAGGCGAGCAGCAAATGCTTGCCGTCGGGCGGGCGCTGATGACCAACCCGGATTTTCTGATACTCGATGAGCCCTCCGAGGGCCTCGCCCCGCTCATCATCCAGGACATCGGCGACGCAGTACGAACGCTCAAAGACGAGGGCCTCTCGATCATACTGGTCGAGCAGAACTCCCCGTTCGCCATCAAAACGGTGGACCGCGTGAGCATCATCACCAAAGGGCAGGTTGTCTACGACTCCTCGCCCCAGGAACTATGGTCAAACGAGGAAATCAAGCAAACCCATCTCGGCATCGGCTAACTTTCCGCACCCCCACCAAACTATTTTTCGTTTTTAAGCCTTACCGTTTTTCTCTCGGGCAATTGCCAGCGCCACCTTATCAGGGGACATGGGCAAATTTGAAAAACGCACACCCACCGCATCGTAAACCGCATTGGCAACAGCCGCCGCTGTGGGCACCGTCACCTGCTCGCCAACCCCTTTGGCGCCGAAGGGTCCGTTCGAGAAAGGCTCCTCAACAATAATCGCCTCAAAGGTGTCGGGAATATCCTCAGCCGTCGGGACAAGATAGCCGTGCATATCGGGGTTAAACATCTTGCCGTCCTTCTGGACGATCTCCTCCATTAACGAAAAGCCCAGGCCCATGTAAACGCCACCCTCGATTTGCTGGGCGACACCCATCGGGCTGATGGCCTTGCCGACATCGTGTGCGGCCCACACGCCCGCGACTTCGATCTCACCGGTGTCCGTGTCGACGAGCACTTCAGCAATCTGGGTCCCAAAGCCGTAGACCTCATAAGGCTGGCCGATGCCGGTCTCCTTGTCCGTCACTGCGGGAGGAGGAAGGTGATCTGCGGCCGCAATCTGCTTGAGATCGTCGGTGACAAAGGCATCAGCTAGATCACTGAGGGTGACTTTCGAGTCGGGGTGGCCCTTCGAGCGAATTTCGCCACCCACAACTTCAAGATCGGACGGGTCCACCTCAAGAAGGCGCCCGGCGAGGCGCAAAAGTTCATCCTTGGCCTTATGAGAAGCGTTCAGCACGGCCTTGCCGCCCTGCATCGTCACCCTTGAGCTTGAGCTAGTGCCACCGAAGGGATCTATCGCCGTGTCCACCGCACCCATTACGAATTCACTGTAGGGAATATCGAGTGTCTCGGCCGCTATCTGGGAGAGAACTGTCTTCGAGCCCTGACCGAAATCAACGACCCCTGCCGCGATGCGAATCTTTCCCTCAGCGGTGAGGAACATGTAGGCCTCGGCCCCCGAATAGGCGTTACCCGTGCCGTAGAGGCAGCTCGCCACGCCAAAGCCCCGGAGCCGCCCGTCCGGCGTACGCCGCTGGGCGGAAGCACGATTTTTCCAGCCCGAGGCCGACTCGGCTTTCTCTAGCGTCTCAAGCAGGCCCACGCTTTCGGTCAGCCGCTGGTTCCAGGCCGTCCGCGATCCAACCTTTAGCCCGTTGACGCGCCGAATCTCAATCGGATCCATGTCCAAGGCCTTGGCCAATTGATCCATCTGTTGTTCGCCGGCGAAGTGCACCTGTGGGCAGCCGGGCCCGCGCATCTGTCCACCATAAGGGTTGTTCGTGTGAACACAGTAAACATCCACCTTGGCATTAGGCACATCGTAGGGCCCACAGGCGTGATAGATCGCCCTCTTGAAGGCTGGCGGGTTATCGCCGCCGCTTGCTGCGTAGGCACCCTTGTCGAGATAAACCTCAACCTGGGAGGCGATAATCCGGCCATCTTTCATCACGCCCGTACGGCTGCGGATGATCGAGCTGTGCCGCTTGGCCGAGGCGATGAGGCTCTCCTCGCGTGTATAAACCAGTTTGACCGGTCGGCCTGTCGCCTGAGCCAGAAGCACCGAGCGCAAGGTAACGTCGAGGCTCGCCTCGTTCTTCCCGCCGAAACCACCGCCGGGCAGGGTCTGGACGAAGCGGACATCCCGCTCGCCCCTGAGGCCAAGAACACGGGCGACACTTGAGCGCATGAGAAAGGGCTGCTGGGTCGAGCACCAAACCTGATACCCGCCATCGGGCAAAGGCGCCGCGCAACCTGCCTCGACTTCCATGTATAGATGATCGACGGGGGGTGTTCTGTACTCATTTTCGATGATGATGTCGGCGGCCTTAAAACCCGCCTCGACATCCCCCCGTCTAATCTTGCCGTGGTTGAGGATGTTCCCCTCGGGCCAGAGCCTGGGAGCATCCTCGGCCAGCGCTTTTTCTGGATCATCAATCGTCGGCAGCGGCCTGTACTTCACCTTAATGAGCCGCTTAGCCTCATAGGCTGCGGCATGGGTTTCGGCTGCGATGAGAGCCACGACATCGCCCATGTAGAGAACCCTGTCGCGGGCAATGAGCGGGGTGCCCCGCTTATGCGGAACCTGGCGAGGCTCATCGGGAAAATCTTTGCCCGTGAGTATCGCCTCAACGCCCGGAACCTTGAGGGCGGCCCGGATATCCACCGAGAGAATCTCGGCGTGGACGTGCTCGCTTCGCAGCGCATGGCCCACCAACATCCCAGGCAATTGCATGTCATCGAGATACAAAGGCTCCCCCGAGGCCTTCTCCGAGGCGTCCATGAACGTCATGTTCTCACCTACTACAACTCCACCCATATCCTTGGCTTCAGCCATGAATTTCTCCTGGTTTTATTATGAATATGTGAGTTGAAAATTAAGCGTTAAACTTACAATTCCATTATAAATTATTGATTTTTAATATGTTTTTCTAATGCATTTCTCATTTATGCCGATATAACATAGTATCGGAGTCGTGTTGATATTAATCCGGCAGTTATACTAACATTAGCCAGTTTGAATATTTCGCGCTTTATAGCTCTAAATATGTACGTGCAATTCGCTTAGGAACATTGACTGTTAATCCATTATACCATGTGACAGGACTACTGCGTTGGGAATAATTAATCTTGAAGATCTGAAACCTGACATGCTCCTTGAGAGCGATGTCATCGCCAGAAACGGGCGCACCATCCTTAAGGCTGGTAACCGGATAGCAGAAAAACACCTAGATATATTCAAGGCTTGGGGTGTCACCGAGGCCAACGTTCACGGCATCACCAAGGACGAGGCCGCCGCTGCCGCTGTTGAGGAGATAGACCCAAAAACGCTCCAAAGAGCTCAACTGAAAAGCGAGGCCCGCTTTCGTCACGCTGGGACTGAACATCCGCTCCTCAAAGAATTATTGCGGGTTTGCACTTTCCGAGCCGTTAAAAATTCATAGGTCCCATTATGTGCGCTGATATCAACCTACTGGTCAAGAACAGGGACGACATGCCCTCCCTTCCGACCATATTTTACCAAATCAACGAAACGGTAAATGATCAACGAAGCTCCATGCGCGATATCGCCCAAATCATCAGCGCAGACCAGAGCCTCTCCGCCCGCCTGCTGCGCCTGGTTAACAGCGCTTTTTTTGGATTCCCCTCGAAAATAGACACCATCTCGCACGCGGTAACAATCATCGGCACAAAACAGCTTCGAGATCTCGCCTTGGCCACCACCGTCATCCAAATGTTCAAGGGCATCCCGAGCGACCTCATTCGGGTAAAACCATTTTGGCAGCACGCCATTGGGGTCGGAATCGGCTCCCGCCTTCTGGCCTCCTATCACAAAATGCCGAACATCGAACAATTTTTTGTCTCTGGCTTGCTCCACGATATCGGGCGGCTAATCCTCTACGGGCATAGCCCCGATGAAGCAAAACAAGCGCTCACCCTTGCGCAGGAGCAGGAAGAGCTTCTCCACATCTCCGAGCGCAAGGTCATGGGATTCGATCATGCCGATATGGGAGGTCTTCTACTAAAAGAATGGCGCCTCTCCAGCAGCCACGAGGAGGCAGTCCGTTTTCATCACCGGCCTAGCAGATCAAAGCGGTTCCCGATGGAGTGCAGCATCACGCACATTGCGGATCTCATCGCCAACGCCATGGAGCTTGGGACAAGCGGCGAGCGTTTCGTACCCTCCCTCGATAGGCAAGCATGGGACGAAATCGCCCTCTCCACGAGCATTCTGAACCCGATGACACAACAGATGGACCAGCAATATAGAGATATCGTGGACCTGTTTCTGGAAGACATACAATGATGGACGAAATTCAGCCCCAAGATTCCCTGCCAGAGGGTGGGATACAAGAGCGCCTGACCTACCTTGAGGAGGCCAATCGATGGACCCTCGAGGCATTAGGGATGGTAGCCTCGCTCAGCGATTTCCACGCCACCATAAATGGCACCGAGAGTCGGCAAAATACCGCAGAAATCCTTTCGGAAACGCGTGTTCGCCTCAAACGACTGTTCAGCTTTCAGTTCATGGGGTTTTTTCTCATCGACGAGGAAGACCAAAGCTTCACCCTCTCCGATTTTGAGCCCGAATCGGAAAAAGATCGAATTCAAGCTGAAGCCAACCGGCTCATAGCGGACGGCACGTTCGCCTGGTCGCTCTACCAGGCAAGAGCTGTAATGGTGCCAGTAAATGAAAATTCGGCTCACCGAGTTATTCTACACACGCTATCTTCCAAATCCCGTGCGCGCGGCATGTTCATCGGAATTCTCGATCGCGACGAGATGAACGTTTTCGACTCCTCGCTCAGTCTTCTGTCCATCGTTCTTTTGAATAGCGCCAACGCGCTCGAGAGCTTCGAGTATTTCAACATGATCAAGGAGCGAAACTTATCGCTCGAATCGGCTGTGGAGAAACGCACCCGAGAGCTTTCCATCGCACGAGATCAGGCCGAAAACGCCAACCGCGCGAAAAGCGAATTTCTCTCAAACATGAGCCATGAGCTTCGCTCTCCGCTGAACTCCATCGTCGGTTTCAGTGATGTACTGCTCCTCAACAACGAGAAAAATGAGGATAATAAATTTCGAGAATACGTCACAAAAATCAAAGATGCCGGAAAATACCTCACTCACCTCATCGAAGACCTACTCGACATCGACCGCATCGAGGTGGGCAAAATCCGACTTGATTTACACTCTTCATCAATAAACGAGATCGTGGCATCCATCGTGGAGCTTCGGCTGGTACACCTTCCCAAGGGATACTCAATCGAATGCGCTCTCGACCCGGACTGCGGCAGCGTGACCTGCGACCCAACCCGGGTCGGACAAATTATCATGAACCTCCTGGACAACGCGGTGAAATATTCTCCCGATGGCGGCCCGATCAGAATTCGTACCGAGTCTCACCCGAACGATGTGTGGGTAGTCGTCAATGACGAGGGCATCGGTATTGAACCCGGTATGCATGAGGCGATTTTCGACCGCTTCAAGCAGGTAGAGGAGGGCCTTCGGCGGGACACCGGCGGGCTAGGCATCGGCCTCAGCCTGGTTAAAAAACTCGTTGATCTGCACGATGGCAAAATTTGGATGAAAAGCGAGCCGGGCCAGGGAAGCACCTTTTCATTCTCGCTTCCGCTCACCACCGGCCAGGGAAAACTCCCCGAGGCCAACTCCTCGAATCAGAGCCTCACAGACACCCCCTGGAGCGGCCTGAAGATTTTGGTGGTCGACGATCTCGAGGATTATCATCAACTGATGAAAATGCTCATGCGTGCGGCGGGAAGCATTAGCTCGGCCTTCAACGGCAAGGAAGCCATTGAGATGATAGGCAAGGAGCGGCCCGACCTGATTATCATGGACCTCAGAATGCCGATCATGGATGGGTTCGAGGCGATTCGCCTAATCAGAGAAAACCCCGAGACAAAAAAAATCCCCATTCTTGGTATAAGCGCCCAGGCCATGCCGGAGGACCAGGAAAACTGCCTCGCCGCCGGCGCAGATGGCTTTGTGACCAAGCCAGTGGAATACGACACCCTTCGCAGAGAAATTCTCAAAATCCTACCCTAAAGCTCACCATTTTATTTCACTGCCGTAATCGCCAGCGCTCCGATAAGCGCCAGGGCGGCACCGATCAACACCCTTCCCGTAATCCGCTCCTGTCTTCGAAAAATTATCCACGAGAACAATAGGACGAATAAAAGAGAGAGCCGGGTTATCGGAATGACCTCCACGACATCCCCAACCTGAATCGCTCGCCAATATGCAACCGCCGAGATCGCGTTGATTGCCCCGCCGCTTATCACCAACAACGAAGGGCGCCACTCCCAACGCCCACTCTCTTTTTTGCTGGGAAAAAGAAAAAAACTAATCAGGCTGAATAACAGACCGGCTCCCAGCCCGATAGCCATTCCCAAGGATGACGAGGGGATATGGATGAAACCGAATTTCCGAAAGGTTGGCGTGGCGCCGAGAAGACAAGCGGCCATCAGCGGAAATGCCAGATAGATAAGGGAAACCCCTCGGGATTCCGTATGATGCTCCTTCACCAAAAAGATGGAGCCCGCGATGATAAAGACCGTACCCAGCGCGGTAAATGGGCCCAGGGCCTCACCTACAAAGATGATCGCGATCAGCGCCGACCAGATCGGCACCGTCTGGAGAAGAACCTGGTACCTGGAAACACCAATTCGAGGAATCGCACTGTACTGAATATGGCGTGAGGCAAAAGGCCCGAACAGACCCACCAGGACGAACCAGAAGACGCCAGCTGGCTCCCAACGCACGCCGCCCTCGGTGAAGGCATAGGCAATGACGCCACCCGAGAACATCATTGTATTGACTATGATCACAGTTCGGGATGAGCCAAGCTGCTTTAAAGGCTCGCGGTAAAACATCTGAGCGGCGGCATAAGTGATTGCCGCAAAAAAAGATAGCGGAACCGGACCTAACGTCTCGAGATAGTTCATACGCTTTTAAAAGAGCGAGAGGAGATAGAAGAAGACAGCCTACGCCGCCCCCACAAGAGAATCCACTCCCGCCGCCCCGGCGCTATTGGTACATCTCCGCTGGAAGATCATAGAGCAACCGCGCCGCCCGGAGGAGCAACACGTCGTTCACGCCGTCCGAGTGCAGGAAGCTCGCCGCATCGCGCAAATATTTTTCCATCGGCATATCTTTCATATACCCGTAGGCGCCAAAGAGTTCGAGCGCCTCCTTAGCCACATCGAAAGCAGTCGTCGCGGCAAACACCTTGGCCATCGGCGCCATCGAGTAGTCACTCTCCTCCTCGGGCGAGTCGATATTGTAGGCCGCCCGGTAGAGATAGGAACGGGCCGCATCGAGGCGCATCTTCATGCTCGCCAGTTTGTGATGGGTTAGCTGGTGATGAATCATAATCTTGCCACCAATGAAGCGCTCATTGGCATGCGCCACCGCCGCCTCATAAGCCGCTCGCGCCGTCCCTAAAACAGTTGCGCCCGCCTGGATGTTGCTTCCCTCCTCGGCGAGGAATTTGAGTACATCAGGCATGCCGCCGCCACGCCGACCAACCAGATTTTCCTTGGGTATGCGGCAGTCATCGAAGTTGAACGTCGAATTCCATACGAGGCGCTGGCCCATTTTGTCCTCAGTCTTACCAATCGAAAATCCCGGCGCATCGCTGGTGACGAGGAATGCGCTGAATCGCTCGTAAAAAGGCTTGTCCGGATCGGTCAGGGCAAAGACAAGATAAATTTTAGAGAGGCCTGCGTTCGAGACGAAACATTTCGAGCCATTTATCACCCATTCGTCGCCCTTGAGCTCGGCCCGCGTCTGTATCGTCTCCTTGCGCTCCATTGGCGGCATATAGTTCGAGCCACCCGAGGGCTCGGTAATGCCGATGGAGAGGACGCATTCAGGGTCGTCTCGAAAAAGGGGAATGAATCGTTTTTGCTGCTCCTCGTTGCAGAGCTTCACGATGGCGCCCGAAATTTTCCAGATTTGATCGAGGCAAACAGCAAAACCCAGATCGCCCGTCGCCAGCTCCTCGCCCACTACGCAGCGCGTAATGATATCGGAGTCGATGCCGCCGTCCTCTTCCTTAAGAGCGAGGGTACGCAAACCCACCGCATCGGCCTTGCGAAGAAGCTCCCAGGAAAAACCCTCGCGCGGATCGGCCTTGCGGTCCAATTCGGCGCGAACGGGGATCACTTCTTCCTGGACAAACCTCCGCGCAAGGTCGCGAAGCATTAACTGCTGCTCGGTGAGTTTGAAATCAACCATCTCCACTCCTCCTGGATAAAATTAAAAAAAATTCTAGCCTGTGCCATTTTCCCCAGACATCGCCCGAAGCACCGCCTCGGGTGTCGCGGGAAGATCCCGAAGCCGAGCGCCAACGGCATCGCAAATCGCATTCAAAACGGCAGGCGTCGTCGGGTTGAGCGCAGGCTCGGCAACACCTTTGGCCCCGAAAGGCCCCGTGGGCTCGTGCGTCTCGACGATAATTGTCTCCATCTCGCCGGGCGCGTCCAGCGATGTCGGTATCAGATAGTCATCAAAGTTGGGGTTCTGTGCGATCCCATCCTTGAATTGAATCCGCTCCATCATCCCGAACCCGTATCCCTGAAGAGCACCGCCCTCGATCTGACCCTCGACGTTCATCGGGTTCACCGCCCGACCAACATCGTGCGCCGCCGCCAAACGGAGCACACGATACTCGCCCGTCTCGATATCTACTTCCACCTCGGCGGCGTGGGTGGCGAATACATAACAGTCATAAGGCTTGCCCTGACCGTTCTCCTTGTCCAAGTGAAGATCGGGAGGGTTGTAGGTCGCCTCGCTGACTATGAGCTCCCCGTCTTTATGGCATTTGAGCGCCACATCCGCCAGCGAGAGGCTCCGCTCAGGCGCTCCCTCGACAAATACGGTGGATTCCTTAATTTTAATGTCTTTTTCAGATGCTTCAAGCATCTCCCCAGCTTTTCGGACCAATTTAGCCCGCACCCGGCCCACCGCCATCTTCACAGCATTCCCGGCGATGTGGGTCACGCGGCTGGCAACTGAGCCCAAGTCCAGCGGTGCTATGTCAGAATCGCCCGAGACTATTTGCACCGCATCAAACGCAATTCCCATCTCCTCGGCGGCAATTTGTCGCAAGATGGTGTGGGCGCCCTGCCCCATGTCCACCACCCCCGTCCAGAGGGTAAGGGTAGCGTCCTCGTTAACCCGGGCAAAGGCCGCGCTCGGATTGTTTGTCGCCGTGAAGCCAACCGGGTAGATCATAGCCGCGAGACCCCGGCCCCGCCGCCGCGTTCCGCAAGGGGAGGGCTTGCCGCCCCCGATGGCGCTCCATCTTACTGCACTGGTGGCCTTCTCCATCGTCGCGGTGAGGCCGCAGCTTTGAATAATGTCGCCGCTGTGCGCCGGATCGCCGAGCTCGATGGCATTCCGGAGACGAAAATCTAGCGGGTCCATCTCAAGCCGCCTGGCAAGGGTGTCCATGTGCGACTCGCAGGCATAGGTCGTCTGCGTGACGCCAAAGCCGCGCACCGCCCCGGCAATGCCGTTATTCGTGTAGACAAGCTTGGCATCGACCTTGAGGTTATCCATCCGGTAGGGACCCGCCCCCATGAGGGCGGCCTTCGAAGCGGTCGTCTCGCCAAAGGAGGCATACGCACCGCCGTCAAGAATAATTTTTATCTCGCGGGCGGTGATTCGCCCCTCTTGGGTAACACCCGTTTTGTAATCCATGATCAAGGAGTGTCGAATCGTCGAGGCGATAAATTCCTCTTCTCTCGACATGCGAAACTTCACGGGCCGCCTCGTCTTCATGGTGCACAGCGCCGCGAAAGGCTCAAGCATGATTTCGTGCTTTCCGCCAAACCCCCCGCCCACCTTGCAGCCCACGATGCGCACCTTTGAGATGGGAAGCCGCAAAACCTTGGCGAGGTTTGCGCGCGTGATGTAGGGCGTCTGCGAGGACACATGGACCGTCACCTTGCCATTAGAGTCCACCTCGGCCATGCAATAGTGCGGCTCGATGGCGGCGTGTTCCTGCGGGCGCGAATGGTAGCGCTCCTCGACAATAAAATCGGCCTC
>JABJAL010000004.1 GCA_018669005.1 Nitrospinaceae bacterium | reverse complement strand
CCTACTCGGCCACAAGACCATTCAGATGACCCTCAGGTATTCCCACCTCAGTGCCGACCATAAAGCGTCCGCGGTTAATCGACTGGACACCTATATGGACACCGGCAAAAAAAGGGCTGCGGCCCAAGAGCCGCAACCCTTTGATTTTTTTGGTGGGCCGTACTGGGATCGAACCAGTGGCTTCTGCCGTGTGAAGGCATCGCTCTCCCGCTGAGCTAACGGCCCGGGTGGCTCAAGCTTTATCACAGTGGTTAGCGGGGATCAAGAATAAACTGGGATCCCAGGGTTTACGGAACTTCCTCTGGTTCGCTATGATGACCCTGCCCGATTGATTGTCCTGCCGCTGATGGCGGCATATTGAAGATAAGGAAGCCGAGACATGGTGGAAATTTCGCATAATGATGTGATGTATCAACTTGAAGCAAAGGAGCATGACCTCTACGGGTTTGGTGTGGATGTGTACATGCTCGATGGTGATGGCTCCCGGCCCAAGGATTCTATTGCTTTTATCCCGGGGCGCGATGAGAGCGCAGCTACCACGCAAACCGAGCAGTGGCTGAAAATTGCTTTCCCGGCAGAGCTTCAGGGCAAGAAGAAAAAGTAATGCCCGGCGAATTTCAAGAAATTTCCTAATACGTTGGAATAGAATTGACCGAGCCAGAAACCATCCATACGGCCACCGCGCCGCTACCTACAGGCCCGTTTGTTCAGGCCCGCCGAGCTGGAAATATCCTCTACATTGCCGGACAGCGGGGTATCGATCCGGCGACGGGTGAACTTGTTGAGGCCAGTATCGAGGCTCGCACTCGCCGCACCTTTGAAAACCTTAAGGCCATCGCCGAGGCCGCAGGCGGCTCGATGGCCTCGTTCCTCTCGACAACTGTCTACGTTACCGACATGAAGGCCTACCGGCCTGCGGTTAATGAAATGTATGAAGAGTATTTTGGTGAGGACCTGCCCACGCGAACCATCATCGAGGTGCAGGCCCTCAACCAAAACGACATTGTCGAAATTGACGCAGTAGTTCTTCTTCCTGGCCCCGCTTCTTAATCAAACGACCTGGAAAGTAGCCCGCGCTATTTAGGCGGGATGACCGGCAGCATCACGTAGGCCCCATTGTTGCCGCCAGTGTGGAGCGTCACTTTGCCTCCGTAGACAGCCATCGGTCGGTTGTCGAGGTCGGTGTGGGTCATGCCCCCTGTTCCCCTGGTTCCGTAGTGGAAACTCTTTGCGAAGTCGCTTAGGTCGCCAGGATATATATAGTCCTGCCCACGAACCGACAGAGCCAGCCGCCATCCGGCAGGGATGACGATGCACGAGGAGACAATCTCGACATCGCATTCATACACCTCGCCAGGAGTCAACATTTCGGCCTTGTCATGTGGATGGTAGGGCCGCTGCGGGGTGCTCTTCTCCGGGTCCAGGGCACGGTGCGAGACGCGTAGCCAACCATTGGCAATCGCCGTGTTCGGGTCGGTCGAGCCCATGAAGGTCTCCTCCCGACCGTCCGGGTCGAAAAGCCTAAGGACCAAGAATAGATCAGTGTCCTCTGTCGCCGAGGAAACAAAGATCTTGGAGGCCATGGGGCCGGTGATCTCCATGGGCTCCTCACGCGGGGGCATCCAGAAGGTGACACCGTCGCCCAGGGCCTCGTATTCGACCTGGCTCTCCGTTGCCACCGGGTCAGTGGTCAAAGACTTGCTCTGTGCATCGAGGTAGAACTTTGTCCATTCGGTTCGGGCCAGGGGCCATTCGTTCTCATCGCGTTTCACGAACTTTCCACCAGGGTGGCGAATGTTGAGCGAGACGCGAGGGGTATTTTCCCAGCCGTTTTTTTCATCTTTTAAAAAATAGTCGAAAAAGCGCTTTTGGAGGTCGAGACCATAGTTGGCAGAAAAGAGCGACCAGTGAGAGTCGCCGTGCGCCTCAAGCCATTTTTGCTCGGAGGCTGCTTCAATGAAGCCGTTGAAGTTGCCCCGTGGGTGAATTCCCTGACCACCCCAGTTGGCGCATGAGAGAAGCGGGATTTTGACTTCAGAGAAATCCGCCCGGCGCTCTTGATGCCATTCATCGTCGAAGGGGTGTTTTTTTAACTCATCAAATGCGTTGACGCGGTTCTTGGCCAATTCCTCTTCTGAAAGCGTGTGGGGACCGGTGGCGGACTCGCCCGTGTTGGGGTTTTTGCGCCCGTTCTCACCTCGACCGTATTGAATATTCATTACCTGATGCTTCGACCAGCGCTCTAGAAATTGGCTCATGATGCCGCCGTGGTACCCCGAATCGCGGTAGGGGTCGTTTCCTCCCTCCCAGGGGATAATTGCAGTCAGGTGGGGCGGGTGCTTGGCTGCTATGCGCCATTGGTTACGAGAATAGTATGAGATACCAAGCATGCCGACCTTCCCGTTGCTCCACTCCTGGGTGCCCGCCCATTCAATGCACTCGTATAGATCTTCTATCTCTTTAGGCGAGTTCGGCGACATGAAGCCCTCGGAGCAACCGGCGCCCCGCGAGTCAAATCGAACGCAAGCATAGCCATGAGGAATCCAGCACTCAGGATCGGTGACTTCCCAGTTCTGGTACTTGTTTGTTGAGCCTTCGAGAATTTCGGGGTAGTCCTCGATCATTTTTTCCCACTGGAAGGGATAGCCTTCCTGATAGGCGACGCCCTTGGCATAAATTCCGTAGGTGAGGATTGTCGGGTGTTTGCCATCATCATCGGGACGGTAGATGTCGCAACGAAGGACAACCCCGTCTTCCATTTTGAGCGGAACGTTCCAGTCAATTCGCATGCCATCCTTAACTTCGCTTTTAAAATCGCTCATCTGTCGCCTTTCGAGTTTTGTAATTAAAATTTAAGTAAGTGAGGCCGATCTGGTGGAAGGCGCCTAGCCGTCCTGTTTTTCTTGTTCTACGATTTTTTTCTTTTTCAGCCGACTAACTTCAGCCTTCACGTCGTCGATTACATCCTTGCCCCAGAAAATTTTACCCTGGACGACGAACGAGGGGATGCCGAAAATACCGAGGCTCTTGCCCTGGGCCCGCTGGCTGTGAAGGGCGGCGAGGTACCGTTTCTCGGCGATCACTTTCTTGATCTCCTCGCCATCGAGGCCTACATCTTCGCCGCATTTGGCAAGCACGTCGGGATTGTCGAGCGCAAGATCATCCTCCCAGCGCGCCTTATAAATTCTGTCGCGAAAATCCTTGAACTTACCCATGTCGCGAGCATAGAAAGTGGCCATATGGGCGTTAGTTGTCCGGTAGTTGCCGCCGGCCAGATTGATGGGCACATCATATTTGTCGGCCAGGGGTTTGTGGTTGGTCTTGTAGTTCTCGACTTTGTGCTCGGGTGAGTAGCCGGCGAATTCCTGGCCGGGCGGGCGGCCCTCCCAGCTTACCCATTCAACTTGAACGTCCGGGTCTTTTTCAATCTCGGGGGTGCCACCCACGGTGGCAACATAGCAGAAGGGTCAGGTGTAGTCAGAATATTTGACGACTACAATTGGTTCATTTAGCTCGCTCATGTGGAACCTCCGTATAGGAAAACGTCTTAGTTGGTAGAGAAATAAAACGCCAGGTGGTCTCCCGGTTTTGTTTCCGTGTGATTATCTGTCCTATACCACTTCAGCGCGGTCGTGGTCGATAGGGGCATCGCCTCCTTGATCGACCCAGATTCCCTGGCCTCTTGCATAGGATACGGCTGCGGCGATTTCGCTGGACTCTCCTTCAAACTCGCACACCTGCCACCCCGAATCGACACCCACGTCCCCTCGTATGATGTTGATGGTCAGGGAGAATTTTTTTCCAAGCTCCCAGAGGAAAGGTTTTTGCACCTCCTCGGCGGGAAATGTGAAAATAAAGCGCCTCGCCTCGGGGGGGATCGCCATCGCGTCGATGCCGATAGGAGCATTCTCCTCGAGGCGCTTCATGAAGTCACCCACAATCCGGGTGAGCTGGTCATATTGAACCAGAAACGCGTCATGTCCATATGTTGATTCAACGTTGTGAAGCTCTACCTCATGCCCAATTTTTTGAAGATTCTCGGCGATCTCGATGCTGCAGTGCGGCGGAAAGAGCCAGTCTGAGATAAAACAAATAAGGAGGCATTTCGTCTGCAGACGCTCAAGCGCGGTTGTAAGGTCAGGATAGCCTCTTGATGCATCGTAAAGATCCATCATCCTCGAAAGATACATATATGAGTTGGCGTCGAAGCGATCGACGAACTTTTGTCCCTGGTGATCGAGATAGCTTTCCACCTCGAAGCGGGCTGTGATGTCCTCAAGGAGCTGGCCCCTGTCACGCACGCGACGACCGAATTTCTCCCACATGATGGGGCCGC
Source organism: Nitrospinaceae bacterium (assembly GCA_018669005.1). Classification (NCBI taxonomy): domain Bacteria; kingdom Pseudomonadati; phylum Nitrospinota; class Nitrospinia; order Nitrospinales; family Nitrospinaceae; species Nitrospinaceae bacterium. The sequence goes on along the minus strand of JABJAL010000004.1, from coordinate 13,567 downwards.
AAAGATAGGTGATGTGCGCGATCATGCGGGCGACGCTAAGTCCCTTGCCCGGGCCGCTGCCAGGCTCATATTCACCCTCTCGCCAATCGGCATCCGCCATGATGGCCGTGCGAGCGATCTTGTCCCATGCGATGCCCATCGGCGTTAGGCGGGCAGCTCCTGCAACCGGGATAACGGAGTCACAAAAATCGCTGTGGCGAAGGCCCCACTCAAGAGTCTGCATCCCAGCCATCGAGCCCCCGACAACGGTGCGAAGGCGTTTCACGCCCAGTTCATTGAGAAAGATTTTCTGAAGTCGGACGGTGTCCTCGACAGTCACAACGGGAAAGTTCGCGCCATAGGGGCGGCCCGTTTCAGGGTCTGTCGATGTAGGGCCGGTGGTTCCTGAGCATCCGCCGAGATTGTTCGTGCAGATAACAAAATAGCGGTCGGTGTCGATCCCCTTGCCGGGGCCGATCATCGGGTCCCACCATCCGGGCCTGGGATCCTCCTCGCTGTTGACCCCGGCCGCGTGGGCGTCTCCGGTCAGGGCGTGAATGATGAGAATGGCATTGTCTCGTGTGGTGTTGAGCTCACCATATGTTTCATAGGCCACATTTACACTCTTTAGTTCCCTCCCTGATTCGGTTCGGAAGGGCTCTGAGAGTGTGTGATGCCTGGTTTCGGTTAGTCCTATGGAGCCTGCTTTAGTGCTCAAGGCAATAAATCCTCACAACGCTTGTATTTCACCAGGAGGGGCAACGGAGCCGCTTGGTGTAAAGGGAATCCTTCTTCCCGGGAAAGACGAATTTTCCTCTCTTTTAGTCTTCTCATCAAGGGCGGTGAGCCTATTCGCTCCCAAAGTCTCCGCTTGTCTTACTTTTCAGCCCACTTGCCCCTTGGCCGGTGGGTTAGGGCCTGATACATTTGTGTGTACCCTTACTCTTGGGCTGTATATGCGGTGTCTTCTCAGCCGATTTTTTTGTCTGAAAAGGTGTTTTTATGATTGTCCGCCCGATGAAGGATAGTATACGCCTGATTCCCCAGCATGATCATGCGCGTGCTGCAGGCTCTCTCGTGCGCCATTGGATAGGACTGGATTCAGTTCCAGCCCTGAATTCTGAACTGGCTGTTGCCGTATGGTTCGCTGTGGACAACCACGATGTCGGGTGGTGTAAGACCGACGAGAACCCAAGTTACGATCCAACGACAAAGATGCCCTACAGTTTTTTTGGGATCTCCTGTGAGGAGGCAACGGAAATTTGGTCCAAAAGCATTACCGTTTGTGCGAATTATCATCCACTTTCGGGTTATTTGGTTAGTGCTCATTTTTCGCAACTTGCCGAGGCCGGTGGACGTGGCGCGCCTCCAGAAGATCTTAAACACTTGAGTGAGTTTGTCCGTATCGAGTTAAACCGCCAAAAATCATTGAGCGATCAATTCTCCGATATAGAGGCAGCAGGAAAAGAGGGGGCATCATTACTGTTACGCACTTGCGATACACTCTCTCTTCTAATTTGCCGAGCTCCTGAAATCAGTCCACCAGAGGGACAAATTCATCCCATGACGAGATGTGGATTGAAGATAAGGCCCTCTAGTGGAGATTGTCTTGAAATTTCACCTTGGCCGTTTGATGTGGAATATCTTGACCTCCTGTTTCCGGGGACTACGATTCCCATGCAGCGCTTTGAGAATGCCGAGGAGTTTCAGGAAGCTATAGAGCGAGCCGAGCCGGAAGTTTTTCAAGGCCGCTTGCTGCCTATTTCATGAATTGCGGTGAGGTGGAATGGTCGCGGGATCTCGATCCAGTTTTGATGTCGTAGCCGGAGTCATCCGGAGGGATGGGCGCATTTTAATTTGCCGCCGCCCCAAGGGTTCTCACATGGCGGGTAAGTGGGAATTTCCCGGGGGCAAGGTGGAGGCAGGAGAGTCCCCCGAGGAAGCGCTGGCCCGGGAAATCCGGGAAGAGTTGGACCTAGAGATTGAAATTGGCACCCTCCGCTGGAAAACCTCCCACAATTATCCTGATCGAAATGTTCAACTTCAATTTTATGAGTGCCGATGGTTGGCAGGGGAGCCCCAGAATAATGGTGTCTCAGCACATGAGTGGGTTCTTCCTGATGCACTTGGTGGCTTCGATTTTTTGCCAGCTGATGCGCCGCTCATCGAAATGTTGAAGGACACGGGCTCTGTTGCTTTGGACGCTGACATGCCCGGCAATGTGGGCGATGCCTACCGGGAATGCGAGCGGATGGCTGCCTCGCATTATGAAAATTTTCCTGTAGCTTCCAAATTCTTGCCAGCTCGGATTCGACGTCATGTGGCGGCCGTCTATGCCTTTGCCCGCTGTGCTGATGATTTCGCCGATTTGCCGGATGGGGGAAGTGACGCTGAGCGTTTGGCTAGGCTGGATGACTGGGAGCGCTCGCTCGATGCTACAGTTGATGGTCAGGTTTTTAGCCCTGAGATGGAGCCTTCATTAGAGCGAGTGAAGAAAAATGTTTTTCTCGCGCTCGGCGATACGATTCGTTCACACGATCTTCCTGTTCAGCCATTTCGAGATTTGATAGCGGCTTTTCGCCAGGATGTGACGGTAAGCCGCTATCAGGAATATGACGATTTGCTCGATTACTGCCGCCTGTCGGCCAATCCTGTTGGGCGCATTGTGCTCATGCTCCACGGTATCCGGGATGAGGCGTCGTTTCGCGCCTCGGACGCCATTTGCACGGCTCTTCAAATCGCCAACCATCTTCAGGATGTAAGAGAGGATTACCTTCGAGGCAGGGTCTACCTCCCCGAGTCTGAGCTTCAGGCCTTTGGAGTTTCTGAAAAAGATCTTGTGGGAGACACTGCTGGTCCGGTGCTGAGAGCGCTTATGGTCTTTCAGGTCAGGCGTGTGCGTGATCTTTTCGGGGAAGGGCTCCCGTTGTTGAAAGGAACTGGCGGGGCTTTGAGCCGGGAGCTAAGGACAATTTTTCGAGGTGGCCTGGCAGCAATCGAGTCTGTTGAGAGGGCGGGATATGACGTAATGAAGGGCTCGCCCAGGCTAACCACACGCGATAAAACGGCTTGTGTCCTCGCGGCGATTTTGCCGACGTCATCTCTTGAGGCCCGCCTTGGCTCTAGTGTGAATGCTAGAAAGGATTGGGACTATTGTCGCTGGTATGTTCGCGCGAGCCGGTCGAGTTTTTATATCGCTTTTTTATCTTTGCCGCCTGAGCGCCGCCGGGCGCTATCGGCGGTTTACGGTTATTGCCGGGCTGTCGATGATATTGCAGATACGCCAGGTGATCCCCTAGAGAAAAAACGCCTTCTTGATGCTTGGATGGATGCGGTCGCTCATCTGAATGAGCGCGAGCACGGGCATCCAATTTTGCGTGAACTTGTTTCCGCTGTTGCGGCTTATGGTATTTCCCTCGACGATCTTCTCGATGTTTGCCGGGGCGTGGCGATGGATCTCGATCAAAACCGCTATGAGACATTCGATGAACTAAAGGGGTATTGCTACAAGGTCGCCTCGGCGGTTGGCTTGGCGTGTCTTAAAGTATTTGGGGAAAACTCTCAGGCAGGGGTCGAATATGGTCGTACGCTAGGGCTTGCTCTTCAGCTGACGAACATCCTTCGCGATTTGTGGGCCGATGCCGAGGATGGCCGGATATATTTGCCGCTAGAGGATTTGCGCCGCTTTGGTGTTTCAGAGGAATCGATAATTAACGGAGAGCGTAGCGAGGCGCTCCTCGCCTTGATGAAATTTGAGGCAGATAGGGCGCGGCAACTGTATGAGAGTGCTGATGCGCTTCGGCCCGATAGAAGCCGCTGGCGACTTTTTCCTGCTCGCTTTATGGGCCGGGTATACCGGAAGGTACTTGAGAATATGATTGAGTCGAATTTTCCGGGGCCGGGCTTGAGGCCATCTCTTTCAAAACCAGCCAAACTCCGGGAGGCTTTCCTCTGTCTTCTCGGGATGTGAGCGGAGAGCCCGGCCAAGAAGGTACGGTTGTCATCGGAGCCGGTTTCGCTGGTGCGTCGGCTGCCCTGTCGCTAGCCGAGGGGGGGGGGCGCGTCTGTCTGTTCGAGGCTGGGCGCTCGCCCGGGGGGCGTGCAAGAAGTTTTCTCGATCGCCGCTCGGGACTTGATCTCGACTGGGGTCCCCACCTGTTTATGAAGTCTAATCCCGCGCTCCTGTGTTTTCTCGACCGCATCGGCGCCACACCGGATCTGCATTTTGAATCCTCACTCGATCTCGTTTACCGGATGGTTGGCGATGTGGCCAAGAGAGATGTGCGACTTGAGCGCCTATGTTTCCCTGAGTGGGGAAGATCGTTGGGCGCACTGTGGGCTCTGATGCGCTGGCGAGGGCCATCGGCCAAAGAGCGTGTATCCATCCTGAAAGGTCTTTTTCGGCTTATCCGAGAGAATTCGGGTGCGAGTGTCGAGTCGGTGGAGACGATGCTCACTAGACTCGGGCAGGGGAGCGCCGAGAGAAAATGGTTCTGGGAGCCGTTTGTGCGAGCGGTCCTCAATATGCCGATGAGCGAGGGTAGTGGCGAGCTTTTTCGGCGGGTAGTGGCCGAGTCATTTAGCCAGGGTCCCTCGGGCGCAACGCTTGGGGCCCCATCGATAGCGATGCACCCATTCTGGGGAGCGCGCGCCCTTAATGCGATTCGCAATAAAGGGGGCGAGGTGAGGATGTCCGCCCCGGTGAGCCGGATAGCGGTTGAGGGTGGCTCGGTGAATGGTGTGGTTCTGCCCGGCGGCGAATTTATCTCTGCTGCAAGGGTGATCAGCGCGGTACCGCCACCCGCGCTGATTGCGATGCTCCCGCCTGAGCTTTTAGGGCAATCTCCCTGGCGTGATTTGAGTCGGATGCAGCCCGGGCCAATTGCGAGCGCCTATATATGGCTGGATAGCGATGAACCTGGTCCGAGATATGAGGCCCTTCTTGGGGAACCATGGGAGTGGCTTTTTCGGCCCAGAGGAAACGGGCGCGGCCCGGGGGCACCAGTTGCACTTCTCACGGGTGGCGTGGATTCTATTGCTGCTGGCCCAAGAGGCAGGCTGGAGACCACAGCGCGAGAGACGGCCTCTCGGATTTTTCCGGGCACCGCTGTCCGGCGTGTTCTTATTGTCCGGGAGAGGGCCGCGACATGGGCGAACGGGGTGGATGAGCAGCCCTTTCGCCCAGAGGCTCAAACGCCCGTCAAAGGTCTCATTCTGGCCGGGGATTGGACGGCCACTGGTTTTCCGGCGACTTGTGAGGGTGCGGTACGAAGTGGTTTTAAGGCGGCGGAGGTTGCCCTGGCACTTGAAGGGATTGAGCAAATCGAGCAGGGGTAATAACATAGGCAGGTTGTGCTATTTTTTGCTTATCTTTTCTTTTGCAGCTAGAGGGAGCAGGCAGTGGATTTGAGCGATTCTCAACTCGAAGCGCTTTGCGCGCTTCTAGAAGAAGATCAACCGGCCACCATCGAGGCGCTCGACAGGCAAATTTCCTCGATGGACGACGATATCCTGGCTCGCCTTTTCGACCGTCTTGCGATAAATGAGGGCCGCAAGGTACTAGTTCCACCCTCACTTTTGGAATATCACCATACTTGTCTTGAACGACGTTTTTCTGAATGGGCGGTTGCCGCCACGGAGGGGGGGGCAGTTGGAGGACGGGATGCTCCTCTTGGCCTCGTTCGGCTATCCGCTCGATGACTCTTCCCGGTGCCTCTCAGAGCTAGACCAACTGGCCGAAGAGCTCGACTATCGCCTTAAAGGCGTGAGCGAGCCGGACGAGATTGTGCGCCATACCACCTACTATCTGCATGAGGAATTGGGCTTCAAGGGAGGTCAAAGAGAATACTATAATCCAGAAAATTGCTACCTCAATCGAGTGCTCGCCCGCCGGGAGGGGATGCCTATAACGCTGGCGGCCGTTTATATTCTGATTGGAAGGCGACTCGAACTTCCCTTTCGGGGCATCGGCATGCCCGGTCATTTCATTCTCAAATACGATGCGTCTGAATCGCCCATCTATATCGATCCTTTTGACGGGGGCAAAGTGATTTCTCCGCTTGAGTGCGCCGATATTGTTCGTGGGATGGGTTATCATTTTGACATGCGTTTTCTCAAGGAGACGCCCGATCTCAGAATTGTCGAGCGCATGCTTAACAATTTGATTGGGATTTATCACCGTGATGGGGACGATAAGCGTTCTCGCCGGCTCGTTCGATACCGGGAAATCATTCAACGCGGATAGCCGAAGTTTCCTGGTTTGGAAACGACTGGCATGTCCTTTTTTCTAGGAGTGGTCATGGAACAATTCTCAGCATCCGACAAGATTTCCTTCGGCTCACAGCCAACGAGCGAGGATCTTAAGGAACTTGCCGCCAAGGGTGTGAAGACGATTATCAATACGCGATTTCCCAGCGAGGACCAGGGGGAGCTTACCCCCGAGCGCGCCAAGGCTGAGGCCGAAGCCCTGGGCATGACTTATCTCAGCGTACCCGTAAATGCCGCCGAGTTTAGCGATGAGTCAATGGCTGCGGTGAACGAGGCGCTCAAAGGCGCGGAGACCGATGGCCCAACGTATGTTCACTGAGCGGCCACTGGGCGAGCCGGGGTTTGCTCGCTAGCGTACCTCGCAGAGGAGAATAATTGGTCGAGCGAGGAGATGGAAAAGGTGATCGATGCGACCGGATTCAATTGGCGCGAGGCTAGACTTGCCGAAAGATTCAAAGAATTCATCAACAGGCGCGGCTAAATGCCGCATCGTTATATCTATATTTTATTAGTTGGGAGATGAACCAAATGGCGGAGAGTAAAGAGGGGTTGAATCGTTTTAGCAAACGGATAACGCAGCCAGCCTCGCAGGCGGCGTCCCAGGCCATGCTCTACGGAGCCGGGCTCGATGAGAAGGACATGGACAATCCCCAGGTCGGGATCGCCAGCATGTGGTGGGAGGGGAATTCATGCAATTTCCATCTCAACAAACTGGCAGAACTCGTTAAGCAGAGTGTCAACGATGGCAAAAAGATGGTCGGCCTTATCTTCAACACAATTGGTGTGAGTGACGGCATCTCAATGGGTACCGAGGGCATGAAGTACTCCATGCAATCTAGGGAGATTATCGCGGACTCTATTGAAACCGTTGTGAGCGCCCAGTGGTATGACGCTCTTGTGACGCTGCCGGGATGCGACAAGAATATGCCAGGCTCTCTCATCGCCATGGGAAGGCTCAATCGGCCTAGCCTCATGGTCTATGGCGGAACGATTGCCCCGGGTAATTTAGATGGTGAGAAGCTAGATGTTGTCTCCGCCTTTCAGGCTTACGGCGAGTTGTTCAGCGGAAAGATGGAAGAGGAGCGCTTTAAGGAAATCATTCGCCACGCCTGCCCGAGTGGTGGCGCCTGTGGTGGTATGTACACAGCGAATACTATGTCGTCGTCCATTGAAACCTTGGGGATGAGCCTTCCTTATAGCTCCTCGAACCCGGCCATGAGCGAGGCGAAGCGTAAAGAATGTCTGAACGTGGGCGAGGCGATTTACAATCTCCTTTTAAACGACATCAAGCCCAGCGACATCATGACGAAAGCGGCGTTCGAGAACGCGATAACGATCATCATGGCGCTCGGAGGCTCGACCAACGCCGTTATGCATCTGATTGCTATTGCCAAGACCGTCTATGTTGATCTCGATATCGACGATTTTCAGCGCATCAGCGACCAGACGCCCTATCTCGCCGACCTCAAGCCGAGTGGAAAATACGTGATGGAGGATCTGCACGATATCGGCGGCGTGCCGGCGGTGCAGAAATTCCTGCTCGAAGAGGGTTTTTTGGACGGTAGTTGCTTAACGGTTACGGGAAAGACACTGGCTGAAAATCTTGAATCCTTGCCGGGTCTCTCGGATGGGCAGAAGATCATTTCTCCGGTTTCGAGCCCGCTCAAAAAATCTGGTCATCTTCAGATTCTCTACGGCAACCTCTCGCCCGGAGGGGCCGTTGCGAAGATTACGGGAAAAGAAGGCGAGCGTTTCGAGGGGCCTGCACGGGTCTACGATTCAGAGGAAGACACGCTCAAGGGACTTGAGAACAAGGAAATTCAAAAGGGCGATGTTATTGTTATCCGCTATGAAGGCCCCAAGGGTGGGCCCGGAATGCGTGAAATGTTAACCGTCTCATCGGCCATCATGGGTGCCGGGCTCGGCAACGATGTTGCTCTTATCACGGATGGGCGGTTCTCGGGCGGAACGCACGGCTTTGTTGTCGGACACGTTACCCCCGAGGCGCAGTTGGGCGGCGTGCTCGCTCTCCTTGGGAATGGCGATCAGATTACTATCGATGCCCCGAGCCGGACGCTGAGCGTGGCGCTGCCTGACGATGAGATCGAGGCAAGACGCGCTAAATGGACGGCGCCGCCGCTTCGTGCGAAACGGGGCACACTGTTCAAGTATGCGCGGTGCGTTTCCTCGGCCTCTGAGGGTTGTGTGACGGACGAGTAGCCAGAAGAAGTTGAAGGGTGGTCAGGGATTCAAAGGGCCGTGCATGATGGAGTCGTTTATGGAAGGTTTCGCGGACTCTCGCCGATAGGTTCTTCGCGCCGCTGGCTTCTGTTTTGGGGCTTTTGAGGGGCGTGGGCTGCGAGCTTGTGATTTCGCGAAACCGGGCCTGCATTTTTTCCAAGAGCCGGCGAGCCGGGGGCCTTTGGCGGGATGTGAGCAGTGGTTTCTCGGGTCGAAGCCGCCTTTAACTTCGATGCCATCCGAGTATCCGTCTTGGTCACTATCGGGATGCCTGGGGCTTAGCTTGTGGTAATTGACCTCCTCGCCGTCGCCCAATAAATCTCCGTCGGAATCGAATTTCAGGGGATTCGTGCGGTGGCGGCGGACTTCTCGACCGTCAGAGAGGCCGTCGGCGTCGGTATCTCCCTTGTTCGGATTTGTGCCGTATCGACGCACTTCCTCGATATCAGGCAAACCGTCGCCGTCAGTGTCCACGCATTCCCTGGCTATGAGTTTTGCCTCTGCCGAGGTGAGTTCGCGGCGAGCGCGTGTAATGAATCGGGTCATCTGCTCCATCCCGGCTTTTCTGCGCTCCTCAAGCGCCTGGTAGACGGCAAACCTGGTGACGGCAAATCGCACTGGGGTGCAGAGTTCTACATTCCCCTTGCCGTCAAGTGCATCAAAATCGTGCACCATGAGATCGAATTCTTTTGTGATGGATTTGATCAGACTTTTTGCTGCCGCTGGGCTTGCTCCGGTGTCAAAGCCGTATTCCGCGCAACCGGCAAGCACGCCTCCGAGGAGGAGAAATATTGCGGCGGATAGAATTGGTTTGACAACATGCTGCGCCATTCGGGCTGTCCTCACTTCGACTGGTCTATGGGCTTGTAGCATATCACCGGCTCTGGCGTCCCGCACCGGGAGGCCCGCACCGGACGGCCTGCCTTTTTTTGACCTCCCAGGGTGTGGGTGGTAGAGTCCTTTTAGACCCGGTGAGGGTTGCTGCTCCCTGTACAGTTAGAATTTCCACGTCTGTAATGGGCGTTTTGCGAAGCTCGATTATTTACACGGTTTTGTCGTTTTTCATAAAAAGGGAGCCTCCTAAATGGCCACGCACGAATTAACCGCCACTTCCGAAACAGTACTTTGGGGCTATTACGACGCCTCAGCGCCACCCGTCATGACCATCGCATCGGGCGACACGCTTATTGTCCACACTGAATCTGGTCGCGCAGATAAACTCGATGAACTCGGCGATCGGGCCTCGAAAGAGCTCCGCAATATACTCGCCACTGTGAAAAAGGGTGAGGGCGCCCATATCATGGCGGGCCCAGTGGCCATAGAGGGAGCCAGCCCCGGCGATGTTCTCGAAATTCGCATCAAAGACATCCAGCCACGCTACGACTGGGGCTACAATGGTTTCCGACCTCTGGGGGGAGGGCTTCCCGAGGATTTTCCCTATCAGCGGGCGGTTATCGTGGAAGTTGATGCCGAAGCGGGCACGGGCGATTGGGGCGCTGGCGTCAAGGTGCCGCTCGCGCCATTTTTCGGAAACTTCGGCGTTGCGCCGCCACCGGCGATGGGCCGGGTTTCGAGTGCGCCTCCGGGGGAATGGGGCGGCAATTTCGACAACAAAGAGTTCACGGCAGGCGCGACTATTTACATTCCCATTTTTAACGAGGGAGCGCTTTTCTCCGTGGGAGACGGGCACGGTTGTCAGGGGGACGGCGAGGCTAACATCAACGGAATCGAGATGGGTCTTGACGGCACTTTTGAGATGATTGTCAGGAAGGACATGTCCCTGAAGGTGCCTCGTGCAGAGACGCCCACGCATTACATCCTTGGTGGTTTTGACCCGATTCTGGATAATGCTGCAAAAATGGCGCTGCGCGAGACGATCCAATTCCTGGGCGAGCTTCGGGGAATGAGCCCCGAGGACGCCTATTCACTATGCAGCATGGGGGTGGATCTTCACGTTACCCAAATCGTAAATGGATATAAGGGTATTCACGCCATGGTGCCCAAGTCGCTATTCGACTAACTGGGCAAGATAGGGGCAACGAAATTGACCACCCATGAACTCATCGCATCGCCCGATACCGTCCACTGGGGCTTCTACAGTGCGGCGCTCTCGCCGATTCTGACCATCCCCTCGGGCGACCGACTGAGGGTCCACACCGAATCCGGTTTTCTTGGTGCGATGGATAAGGTTGGCTCGCGGGCCTCAAAAGAGCTTCTTGCGATTACCGAGAACAACAGAAAGGGCGACGGCGGGCATATGCTGATTGGCCCGATAGCCGTCGAGGGCGCTGAGCCCGGCGATGTGCTCGAAGTGCGTTTTGTTGAAGCTGCACCTCGCTATGACTGGGGGGTAAATATTTTTCGCCCGCTGCGCGGTGGGCTTCCCGAGGATTTCCCGTATCATCATGCCGTGGTGGTGGAGATCGATGTTGCGGCAGGTTTTGGGGATTGGGGTGCAGGTGTGAAAGTGCCGCTCGATCCGTTTTTTGGAAATTTTGGCGTTGCCCCGCCCGTTTCCATGGGCGAGGTTGCCTCGGCACCTCCCGGTATATGGGGCGGCAATCTCGACAACAAAGAACTCCGGCCGGGCGCGACGGTATATTTGCCCGTTTTTAATGAAGGGGCGATGTTTTCCATCGGTGACGGTCATGGGTGCCAGGGGGACGGCGAGTCATGCACCTCGGCGCTCGAATGTGCCTTATCGGGAACGGTGGAACTTCATCTACGAAAAGACATGGAGCTCTCGCACCCTCGGGCTGAAACAGATTCGCATTATATTTTTATGGGTTTTGACCCTTTGATCGACAATGCGGCGAAGTCGGCTCTGCGCGAGGCGATTTCATTTTTGGGGCAGCAACGGGCAATGAGCCGCGATGACGCTTATACGTTGTGCAGCCTTGCTGTTGACCTTCACGTCACACAGATAGTCAATGGCGTGAAAGGGGTCCATGCAATGTTGCCCAAGGCGATCCTTGCCTGATCAGCATTAGAGGGAATGAATGTCCGATACACCGTCCAGCCAATTGACGCCATATGTTCCTGGCACGTCTGATGACCTCGATGCCGTTGCCGCAGCACCACTTAATCATGAAGTGATTTTTGAGAACGAGAAGGTGCGCGTTTTGCGGGTCACAGTTCGTGCCGGCAAGATAGAGGAAAAGCATACACACAAATGGCCCAGCGTTTTCACCATCACCAAAAGACCCAGGATTAAGTACTTCAATGGACAAGGGCAGGTTGATCTGGGCTCGCCGCCCGAGGAAGGCGTTCCGTTCTGGCTTGAGCCCGAAGGGGTGCATTGGGTTGAGAATCCCTCTGATTTCGATCTCGAAGCCATTCGGATTGAGTTGAAGAAATAAGGAGCGTTAGATGCCATCCGATCACATACCTCAGCGACCTCCGTTTATCCCTGGCACACCAGAGGAGCTGGACTCTGTAATCGCTGCGTCCGAAAACCATACGGTAGTTTTTGAGAACGAAAAGGTGCGTGTGCTCCACGTAAATATTCCACCCGATGTTATTGAGAAAAAACACACGCATAAAAATCCCAGTGTTTTTATCATCAATGCCAGCCCGAACATGGACTATTACAACGAAAAAGGTGAGATCGTCGCCAGGAGCGGCAAGCGCAAGGACGGCGAGCCCTTCTGGGTGAATCCTGAGGGCCTGCACTGGCTTGAGAATCATGACACCTATGCTTTTGACGCCTATCGTGTGGAAATTAAAACTTGAGCGGATGTTAACAAGGATGAGGGTTCTATGAGCAGGAACGAAAGCAACAAGCCAATAGGCCTGGCCATTGTTGGCTGCGGCAAGGTCGGGCGAATCCGTGGCGTGTTCGCGTGCGATTATCCGGGAGTCGAGTGGCTCGGCTTGTGCGATATAGACGAGCAGCTGGGCCGCAAGCTTGCCGAGGATACGAAGGCGGATTTTTTCACTACCGACTACAAAGAACTCCTCGCGCGCCCCGAGGTGAACGCCGCAATCATCGCGACCCAGGAGAGCGAGCATGTCGCCCCTATTTTTGAGGCGGCTGGACGAGGCCACGATCTTTTCATCGAAAAACCATTGGCCACGAATGCCAGAGACTCCGCCCAGGTGCTCAAGGCTATTGATGATGCGGGTGTCGATGCGGTCGTTGGCTACACGAACCGTTTTCGACGAAAATTTCTCGTAGTCAAGGAAAAGCTAAGAACAGAGCAACTCGGTCAGATTACCTCGGTGACGACACGGGCGTTTATGAATCGCCTTGGGCCCATTGCAACCGTGGTCAAGGCGGAGAATCGTGCGAGCCTGACACCAATGGTTGTATCCGGCACCCATAGTTTGGATATCTCGATGTGGTTCATGGAGGGGAAGACGCCGGTCGAGGTCTATGCCCGCGATGTAGATCATGCGCTTGGCGCCTCCTATGGAATGACAGACGCCACATTCGGCATCTTTACTTTCGACGATGGAACGATGTGGAGTATGAATATCAACTGGGCGCTGCCCGAGAACTGGCCCGCTTCGGTCTATACGCTTGAGATCGGAATAGTAGGGACCGATGGGGTGATCACCATTGATGACACCCACCGGGATCTTGTGATGGCGGGAGACCACGGACAGGCGGCGGGCTATACCCCCGAGGTGAAACGCAAGGTTGAGTTTCTTGCGAGCTATCCACCCGGCGACATGGCCTTCGGCCAGCTCTGGGGTCCCATGCGAGAGGAGACAAACACCTGGCTCGCACGGGTTCACACCGGTCTTGAAACGCCGCATGCAACTGCGGCAGATGGACACCGCAATCTCATGCTGACGATGTCGATGGATCTTTCGGCCAAGCGGGGCGAGGCGCTCCGTCTGCCTGTTGATATTGCCGATTTTGAAGCCTAAATCCATTAATTTAATGGGACTTTAATAACATCTTTTGAGGAGTAAGAAATGAGTGACGAAAGCAGCCAAAAAAAACCGATGGGCCTGGCAATCATCGGTTGCGGTAAAATTGGGCGCATCAGGGCCGAGCTTGCAAAAGATTATCCCGGTGTCGAGTGGCTAGGTCTTTGCGACATTAATGAGAAGTTCGGAAAACAGCTCGCTG
>JABJAL010000003.1 GCA_018669005.1 Nitrospinaceae bacterium | reverse complement strand
CAGCGAGCTCCCCTTGCCCTTGCCTTCCTGGGCCTGGCGGGTTGCCTCTAGCGCCTTGAGAACCTCGGCGCGTACACGCAGAAGGGGCTCCCATTTATCCTCAAGCGCCGAATCGCGGCGTGTCGCATCAACCTCGGGCATGGGCGCAAGGTGAACACTCTCGCCCCAGGGCATCTTGGTGCACCTGTATGATTCCTCGGCCGTGAAGGAGAGGATCGGCGCCATAAGACGCAGCAAAACGTCGAGAATTTCGTGCATCGTCGTCATCCCAGCCAGGCGATCCGGATCGCGAGGCAGCGCAATGTAAATTCGATCCTTGAGCACATCGAGGTAGAGTGCCGAAAGGTCCACCGCACAAAAATTATTCAGCGCGTGGTAGACGAGGTGGAAATCATAATCTTCATAGGCTTTCGTAATGCGCTCGATGAGCTGATCGAGGCGGCTAACGATGAGACGATCAATTTCGGGGCGATCCGCTAACGGGACAGAATCAGTCTCCGGATTAAAATCCTCGTAGTCGTGAAGATTCCCGAGAAGGAAGCGACAGGTGTTGCGAATGCGCCGGTAGGCCTCGGCCAACCTCGTGAGGATTTCATTCGAGATGCGGATGTCTTCCCGGTAATTTTCTCCTGCCACCCAGAGACGAAGCACCTCGGCCCCGTATTTCTTGCTCACATCCTCGGGCGACATCGTATTGCCGAGGCTCTTACTCATCTTCTTGCCCTTGCCGTCCACAACGTAACCGTGGGTCAGAACTTCCTTGTAGGGTGCCTTGCCGCGCACCCCTACCGCCGCGAGAAGAGAGCTATGGAACCAGCCGCGGTGTTGATCGCTCCCTTCAAGATACATATCAGCCGGCCAAGTGAGCTCCGGATTTTTCTCCATGACGGCAGCCTGACTCACACCCGAATCGAACCACACGTCGAGAATATCCATCTCTTTTCTAAACGAGTTTCCGCCGCATTCGGGACACTTGAATCCTTCGGGCAAAAGTTGGGATGCCTCTTTCTCGAACCAGACATCAGCCCCATGGTCATCCATTTGATCGGCGACATGGTCGGCAATCTTCGCGTCAACAATGACATGGCTACAACTCTCACAGTGGAATGCCACGATAGGCACGCCCCAGGAGCGTTGACGCGAAATGCACCAATCCGGACGGTTTTCAATCATTCCGTAGATGCGCTCCTCGCCCCAGTGAGGAATCCATTTTACCCGACGTATCTCATCAAGCGCCTTTTTCCGAAGGTCGCCGTGCTCCATCGAAATAAACCACTGGGGGGTGGCTCGGAAGATCGTGGGCCGATGGCTCCGCCAGTCGTGGGGATAGGGATGCGGATAATCCTCAACGGCGAAGAGCCTGCCCTTCTCGCGCAGGAACTTGATAATCTCAGGATCGGCATCAAAGACAAATTGGCCAGCGAAATGCTCGACATCGTCCGTGAATTTTCCGTCATCGCCCACGGGACTGTATACCTCAAGGCCGTACTTGAGACCGGTCTCGTAGTCCTCCCGCCCGTGGCCCGGCGCGGTATGAACTACGCCCGTCCCTTGTTCGAGGGTGACATAATGGGCGAGGACAACGAGGGAGTCTTGGTCAATCCAGGCATGCCGCGCCTTGAGCCCCTCGAGCGCGCCACCAGAAAATGTGGTGACCTTCTCGTAGGGTGCATCTCCACCCGCCTCATCGGCACCAAGTTCCTGGAGCCGTGGCAGGAAATGCTCATGAAAGATCAGCACCTCATCCCCGTGCTTGAACAAGCTGTAATCAAGGCCAGCGTTGAAGGCGAGTGCGAGGTTTGCCGGAAGCGTCCAGGGTGTCGTCGTCCAGATCAATACCGAGGGAGTCTTCCCGACAAGAAGGCCTTTTAGTTCTGGGACTTTTGCCTCCCACTCTACTGCCTGTGCATCAGAGATGGGAAAGCGCGCATAAACGCTCTGGGTCGTTACGTCCTCATACTCGACCTCGGCCTCGGCTAGCGCCGTTCGCAGGCCCGGAGCCCAATGCACGGGCTTAAGGCCCAGATAGACGCTTCCGTTCTCCATGAAGCGAGCCAGCTGGCGCACAGTGTTCGCTTCATAGTCGTTGCTCATCGTGAGATAGGGCCGCTCCCAATCACCGAAGACCCCGAGGCGCTTGAACTCCTCACGCTGAATATCGATGAATTTTTCTGCGTACTCACGGCACATGCGCCGTTTTTCCACGGCGTCAATTTCAAAGCGCCGCTTACCAAGCTCTTTGTCTACCTGATGTTCGATGGGCAGACCATGGCAGTCCCATCCGGGCACGTAGACGGCATTGAAACCAGCCATCTGCTTTGATTTAACAATAATGTCTTTTAATATTTTATTGAGGACAGTTCCCATGTGAATATGCCCGTTCGCATAGGGAGGGCCGTCATGAAGAATATATTTGTCTTTGTCTGCAGCCGCCTCGCGAAGCTTCTGATAGAGCCCAGCCTCGTTCCAAGATTCAAGCATCTCGGGCTCGCGCACGGGGAGGTTCCCCTTCATCGGAAACGTCGTCTTCGGAAGATTGAGAAGTGATTTATAGTCGTTGCTCATTTCGATTTCATTCCTTTTAAGGCGCGGCGACCTGCTCATCCGCCGGCACCGGCATCTTACCGAGGCCGCTGGCCTCGCGCACCAACTTCATCGTTGCCTGGGCCTCGGCACGGGCGCGGGCGCCACCCTCGGCCAGGACAGACTCTACATATGCGGGGTCGCTTTCCAGGCGCCGCCGCTCCTCGCGGTAAGGCCCAAACTTTTGATCAATTTTTTCAAGCAACTCCAACTTGGCGTTTCCGTATCCAAAATTGCCAGCGCGATACTTCGCAGCAAGCGCTTCTTGCTCCACCTCGGAGGACAGTAGCTTGTATATTTCAAAGACGTTGCACCCCTCGGGATTTTTGGGCTCCTCTAGCGGGGTTGAGTCCGTGACGATAGACATCACCCGTTTTTTTAGTGCCTTTCCTTCCTGGAATATCTCGATGGTGTTGTCGTAGCTCTTACTCATCTTCTGACCATCGATGCCCGGCACCTTGGCACCCACATCGAGACGGGGCTTCGGCAGAGGAAAAACTTCACCATAAGCGTTGTTGAACGCCTGGGCCATGTCCCGGGTCATTTCGATGTGCTGGATCTGATCCTCACCAACAGGAACAACATGCGAGCGATAGATAAGGATGTCCGCCGCCATGAGCATCGGGTAGTAATAAAGCCCCACCGAGGCCGATATACCGCGCTGTACTTTATCTTTATAGGAAGTGGCGCGGTCGAGCAGACCTTTGGGTGTCACAGCAGAGAGCACCCAAGCCAATTCGGCGACCTCGGGTACGTCCGACTGGCGAAAAAATACCGCTTTTTTAGGATCGAGACCAAGCGCCAGATAATCGAGCGCAACATCGAGTGTCTGCCGCTCAAGGAGTTCCCGATCGCTCACCGTGGTCATCGCATGGTAGTTGGCGATGAAGTAGAAGGCCTCGCCCTCATCCTGGAGAGCGATATGCTGCCTCAGGGCGCCAAAGTAGTTGCCCAGGTGCAACTTTCCCGAAGGCTGGACGCCCGAGAGGAACCTAGCCGACCTCTTCTGCTTGTCGTTGTCGTCCGTCATTTCTCTCTCAAATGAAACCTGTCAAAAAATATTTAACATTCGTAAAATGTTCCCGGCGAATACCTGCTCGGCAAGAAGAAGTGTTCTGTATATCGGTCCCATGATCCAGTGTAAACCACCGGTAAGGATAAGCCCCAAGACGATAAAAAACCCATAGCCCTCGCTCTGGCCATAATACCAGGCCCACCGACGAGGCAGGACACCCATCAAAATGCGTCCTCCATCAAAGGGAAGCACCGGTATCAGGTTGAAAGCCGCCAATCCAGTGTTCACCTGAAAGGCCGCCAGAAGCATCATCGCGACGGGCCGACCAATATAGCCGGTGGCGAGCCCAGCCTGCCGAACACCAATGAAAATCAACAAACTGGCGATGGCCAGAACAAAATTCGTCACCGGCCCTGCCAGCGCCACCCACATCATTCCCCGGCGCGGATTCCGCAGGTTTCGAGCGTCCACCGGCACGGGCTTTGCCCACCCGAATCCAATCCCCGCCATCATCGAGAGGGCAAAGGCGAGCGTTCCCATCGGGTCAAGGTGGACCAGCGGGTTTAGGCTCAACCGCCCCATGAAGCGGGCCGTCGGGTCACCCAGTTTGTCGGCCACCCAGCCATGCGCCACCTCATGAAGTGTGAGCGCAAAAAGAATTGCTGGAAGGGCAATCGTCAGCCTCTGGATGTAATCGGTATCGAACAAAACGTGCCTTCTCTTGAGAGCCCGCGGGCGGCGGATGCGCCAAACGCAGCCCTCCCCCAGGGGAGGGCCCAAAACCAATGGATATTAAGGGCTTGGGGGGAGAGCGGTCAACGGACTCATAAAAATAAAACGGGGGCCTCTCGGCCCCCGCAGATAAGAGCCATTGCAGTATTACTACGGCGTTCCTGCTTTATCGAACTCATCGTAGAAGAAAATCTCGCTGGCCTCTTTCCGCACATTCGGGCGGCTAGCCTTGGTCTGCATCTCCTCGGAGAGGTCCTCGAAGCGGCCGGGCTCGCCGACAGCAAACAGCGCCGCGACGCGAAAGGGGTCGGGAATATTAAAACTCGCCCTGATTTTGTCCTCATCCCAGCCCGCCATGGCGTGCACCGTCAGGCCAAGGTCGCAGCCCTGAATGAGAAGATTCTCAAGGGCCAATCCTACGTCGAGCGGCCAGCGGTCCTGCCCAAAGCGCGGGGGCTGCTCTTCAGGGTTGCCGATTACGATCATCTTGACGGGCGCCTCGGTGGCCCATTTTTTGTTGTTGTCGCTCAGGCCCTCGTCAAATTTCTTGTGCGCCTCGGGCGAGCGGACGACAACAATCCGCCATGGCTGCTTGTTCGCCGAGGAGGGGCCCCACCGGAAGGCCTCAAGCATCAGTTCGAGTTTTTCCGATGAAAGCGGCTCCTTGCTAAAAGAGAGTCCGCTTGTTCTGTTCCTTAAGACTGGATGAATATCCGCCATTGACGTTCCCCTATATCTTAAATTTATGTTCGAAACGACGACTCAAAACCCGCCGCATATTACACATTTCCAAGAATCTTTCCAGC
Source organism: Nitrospinaceae bacterium (assembly GCA_018669005.1). Classification (NCBI taxonomy): domain Bacteria; kingdom Pseudomonadati; phylum Nitrospinota; class Nitrospinia; order Nitrospinales; family Nitrospinaceae; species Nitrospinaceae bacterium. Next base: position 8,624 of record JABJAL010000003.1, on the reverse strand, counting down.
AGACCCCCATCTCAGAGAACGAGGAGTTAGAGCTCAATCACGTCCATCGCATCCGGCGTGAGGATGCGCGGCCCATTTTCCTCAATAATGACCTGAGGGCCAAACTCAAGGAATATCCGGTCCTCATGGGCGGCTTTCACCTCAATTGCTAGCGACATGCCCACCTCAACCGTAAGCTCTTTCATAAATTTGTAGCGCTCCCCGGCCAACTCACGCCACTCCTCGTTATCCTCAAGCGAGCCCTCGACCTTCCGCTCGCGCCAGGGCATTTCCCGGGGTATCTCACCAGCCACGATGGTCGTCGCCGGCGGCTCGATTCCATCCACACCGGTTCCATGCACCTGGGGGATTTCGTGATTGTAGCCCCGGCTAAGGATAGGGGCATCCGACACCCGGTCCACTTCGCTCCAGGGGGTCCCAGGCTTTAGCACTTCAATCGTGTTCTGGACCGCCTCATAAACCGCATCGCGCAGGGGTTTGTATTCCTCGGGAAGCGGGCCTAGGGAGACCGAAGTATGCGGGTGGCTCCAATAGCCTCCGTATCTGGCGTAATGTCCGACATGGAGAACCTCGCCCGAGCGCAACACCCTATCTGTGGGCCGGTGATTGACAGGATAACCCTTCCCAGTGTTGAGAAGGGTCCAGTGGTCCCGACCAAGCTCGCTCCCTGCCCTGAGCCCGGCGCATGTCACCTCCATGCACAACTCACTCTCGCGCACCCCGGGCCGCGCATGACGAAGCACTGTGTCGATCTCGACGTTTGCCATCTCCGAGGCCTTCTCAAGCATCGCGATCTCCTCGGGGCCCTTGAACATACGCAACCGCGTGAGAATGTCCGTGGCATCACAAAACTCGGCTCCCGGCAGGAGACGCTGAAGATTTTTATAGGTCATGTAGGGGATTGCCCCCTCGGCAGCGTACCCCCCGCCGATGAGGCCGACGATTCCGATTCTTCCATTTTGATAGCCCAGCTCCGAGATCGCCTCGGAGGCGACGATACTGACTTTTCCCTCGTGCCCCCGGTAGCGGACCCCCTCCCAGCAGCACTCGGAGTACCATTTGCCCCAGTTCTGAAGAAGCCAGAAAGTCATCGGGTCGCCTTTACGGGGAAAGACCAGGCTCCGCTCGCCATAGTCGCCGTTGTCGAGCCAGCGCACGTTTCCGCCCGTGTTATATCCGCGTCCGGCAATGACGAGACAGTCAATCCCCCGGGCATCCATCTCCGCCCGCGTGGCCGCCCACCGGCGGTCGCGCTCGGCCAGGGTGAACGAGGCGGCTGGGCCGCCCACGCGCCCCGGCCTGGGAATAAATCTCGGGTCAGTTACCATGCAAATGGCTCCTGTTAATCAGAACGATTAGATGAACCACCATATCAGATGGGCGGTGCCCACCAGCGCTTATTGATATATGATGGAATTAATATTGATCATATATCCATTCTATCAGAAGGAAAAGCCATGATAATAAAGGGCGTTCACCACCTTGCACTCGCGGTGCGAAGCCTTAAAGAGGCCGAGGCTTTTTACACGAATATTTTGGGCGGCGAGGTAATTCATCGCCACGGCGACACTGACTTTGAAAAAGAGGCGGAACGAACCCCACAAGTATGGGTCAAACTGGGCACCCTCATTTTCGCCCTGAACGGCTCGACCCCAGAGGTGCCCGAGGGCCATTTCGTTCACTGGGCGATGGAAGCTGAGTTCAAAGAAATCGACGATTGGCTGGACACCTTCAAGCGAGAGAACATTAAATACTACGGCCCCTTCGGCCACGGCGGGCTCGGCCTCATCTCCATCTACTTTCACGATCCAACCGGTTATCTGCTCGAAATAGCTTTAGACGCAGGGGATTGGGAAATGGCCAAGGCCGAGGTGAAAAAACGAGGCGGCCTTTTCGGAAACACCCAGGCGACATACGACCCCGAGGACTGGGAATACGAGAACGACTAGGGCATTACCCCGCCCAGCCTCCTTCATCTTCCCTCGGTTCGATCAGCGATAGGCGCGAAGCACTTCCGAGCATCCCGACGCGGTAGAGCGAGTGGGCGAGTGCCTGGGGCGGGCGGACCAGCTGGACCCGAGCATATCGGGAAAGAAGAAGTCGAACCGTCTCGACCATCAGGGTGACGGAGATTCCGTCCGTTAGCTCGGCCTCCTCTAACTGGAGTTCGGCCAGCCCTCCACCCTGCGGCTTGGCATCAAGCGACCCGAGAATACCGCGCGCATCCGCCGAATCGAGATCTCCCGTCAGGACGAATCCGGTCCCATCATCCATCTTGAATCGCAGGAATTCGAATTCAGGTCCAGAGGCCAGTAGTTCGGGTTGAACGGGCTCGGGCATTTCAAAACTCGATTCGCCGGAATCAGACGAGTGGCAGGTCTATCGGCCGATTCTCCCGGGCGCTCTGCTCGATGGCCAGAGTGACCTCAAGCGTCTGCCGAGCCTCATCGGGTGTGGTGTTGGGAATGGCGCGGCCAGTGGCGGCGTGCTCTAAGAATAGCCGCGTCTCATCCCGCATCGGTCCCCAGAACTCACCCAGCGACCAATCTCCGGCCATCATCGACTCCAGAAACACCACGTTCGAGGAGGCATCGGGCGCATACGGCGAGGGCACCCCCTTGCTCGTCGCCAGAATCACATCCTTGTGCGAATCATCGATGACGATGGCCCCGTCGCTGCCCATGATGTCCATCCCCATTGTGGTGATATGAGCAGGCCAGTTGTCCGGGAAAATCCACGAGCAGCCAAAAGAGATGTTGCTTCCATCGTCTAGCGTAACAATAGCCCAGGCCCAGTCGCCCACGTTGTTTGGGTGAGGGAAAATCTTGCTTCCTCCCTGGGCGTATACCTTGACCGGGCGTCTTCCCTCGAAATACCAAAGACCAATGTCCACGACATAAGTGAGCGTGTCCGTCACCGGGCTCGCGTGCGGGGAGCGGGCGTAAATCTCCTTGGCGTTGGACTGCGGGTTGTAGAGGCACATCCGGGCGGTGAGGAGCTTGCCGAGGCGGCCTTGGCTGATCTGCTCCTTGGCGTTCAGGTAGCGGCGCCGCAGGCGCTGGGTGTAGCCAACGTGCAAATCGCCGTTGTAGCGCTTAACAGCATCGAGTATGCGGTCGGCCGCCTCAAGCGAAAGATCGATGGGTTTTTCGACAAGAACGATTTTACCAAGCTCAAGCGCGCGCACCACTGGATCGGCATGGGCGTGCTCTGGCGTTGAGACGATCACCGCCTCGACATCCGGGTGGGTAAGTACGGCCTCATTGTCGTCGGAGTGAAAATTAGCCTTCACCTCGCCGGCAATTTCAGCGGCGCGAGCACCGTCGGCATCCGAGAGCGCGAGAAAACCCGTCCTCGGATCGCCCGCCACAAGATTCGCCCGAAGGCGGCCCATGCGTCCACTGCCTATGATTCCTACGCCAATTTTCTTCACCGCCATTTTTTATCCTTTCAGCGGAAGCTCAACGAGAGTGCCGCCATCGCGCGCGCTTTGCTCCATCGCCAACGTCAACTCCAAAACAGCCCGGCCCGCCTCGGCCCCGCAGAGCGGGACATCGCGGCCCGTCGCCACCCGATCGATGAACAGACGCGTTTCATCCCTCATGGGACCGTAAAAATCTCCCTGCGCCCAATCGCCAGGCATCATCGAGCCGAGAAAAGCCACCTCCATCCCCTCTACGGATGAGGGTGTCCCAACGTCCGAGACCATCATCACGTTGCGGTGACTATCATCAACGACAACAGAACCATCGCGGCCAAAAATCTCCATCGCCATCGAGGAGATATAAGCTGGCCACTTTTCGGGCAAAATCCATGAAACACCCAGGTTCGCTGCCGCGCCGTCCTCGAAGGTGACGATGGACCAGCCATAGCCGCCGATGCCTTCTTGCTGGCCCGGCAAAATATCGCCGCCCGACTGGGCATACACGCGAACCGGTCTACGCGGGGCAAAGAACCAAAGCGCCATATCCGCAACGTAGGCGACTGAGTTTACAAACGGGCTCGCCCCGGGAGAGCGGGCAATCATCTGCCGCGCGTCGGCCCGGGGGTGATAAATCGACATCCTGGCCGACATTACCTCGCCCAGGCGCCCGGCATCTATGTGCTCCTTGATCGAGACAAATCGTCGCCTCAAGCGCTGGGTGTAGCCGATGAAAAGGTCGGCCTCGGATCCTTTTTTTACTTCCAGTATCCGGTCAGCCTCCTCGAGTGTCAGCGCAATTGGCTTCTCGACAAATACGGGCTTTCCAAGCTCCAGCGCCCGGCAGATTGCCTCTGTGTGTTCGCCCTCGGGCGTTGAGACAATAACGGCATGGACGTCCGGATTCTCGATCACGTCACGGTTATCGTCAGTGAAAAACGCGGCCTCTGTCTGCTGGGCTAGCCCTCTGGCCTTTTCCAGGTCGATGTCCGAGATGGCCAAAAAATCGACCATCGCGCTTGAGGAGAGAAGGTGGGCGCGTATCGTGCCCATGCGTCCGGCCCCAATCAGCCCGACCCCTAACTCATCTCGAGCCATACCTTAAGACTCCAGCGGAAGCTCGATGAGTTCCCCGCCCGCCTTTGCGCTTTTCTCCATCGCGAGGGTGAGTTCAAGCACCGCCCGGCCCGTTTCGCCATCGCAAAGCGGAACATCGCGGCCCGTAGTCACATGTTCAAGAAACAGGCGCGTCTCCTCCCTCATGGGGCCATAAAAATCTCCCAGCGCCCAGTCACCTGGCATCTGTGAGCCGAGAAATGCCACCTCAACCGAGGAATCCGGCGCATAGGGCGAGGGAATCGCCTTATCCGTCACCATCATCACGTCCTTATGCGAATCATCCACGGCAATCGACCCATCGCTCCCGAAAATTTCCATGCCTATTGTTGCCACATAGGCGGGCCAGCGCTCCGGGAGTATCCATGATGAGCCCATCTGGACGGCCGCGCCGTCATCGAAGGTCACAATGGCCCAGCCATAATCACCCAACCCCTCGGGATGCTCCGAGAACACCTCGCTTCCCGCCTGAGCATAAACGCGAACGGGTTTTCGGGGCGCAAAGAACCACAGCGCCATGTCGGCCATATAGGTGAGCGCATCGGTGATGGGGCTCGCGTGGGCCGAGCGAAGGTAGACCTGCCGACCGACGGCGCGGGAGTTGTAAATCGTCATCCGGGCCGACATCACATCGCCTAGCCTGCCTGCGTCGATTTGCTCCTTGATGGAGAGAAACCTACGGCGCATCCGCTGGGTATAGCCGATGAAGAAATCCGCACCCGATTTAGCCCGTGCCTTGAGTATCCGATCGGCATCGGAGAGCGAGAGCGCAATAGGTTTTTCCACAAGAACGGGCTTTCCGAGCTCAAGCGCCCGGCAAATGGAATCGGTGTGCTCCCCCTCCGGGGTGGAGACGATTAGGGCGTCCACATCCGGGTGCTCGATAACGGCACGGTTATCGTCAGAGAAGAACGCGGCCTCGGTCTGCTGGGCAAGGGCCTCGGCCTTGGCCAGGTCGATATCAGCTATCGCCAAATAATTCACGACAGCGTGTGTTGAGGCCAAATGAGCACGTATCGAGCCCATGCGCCCCGCACCGATCAGACCAATTCCGATTTCAGGTTTTTGCTCCGGCATTCCCATTTCCCTCTACTTGTGTTGGAAGAGCCTGAATCCTACCAGCACAAAGGAATCACGGCAATAATCGAACCACCTGATATCCCTGATGAGGAAGGCGGATGCTTGCCTATAAATAAAATACCATTTACTCTTCTTCTCTTGAGGGACGCATTCCCAAAATTGCGATTAAAGGCATTCACTTGATGAAAAATCAGAGGGCACGTGGGAGCCGAATTCCTGAACACCTCCTATCTATTATCTGGATAGCTGGAATTTTTATTGTCTTTCTTGGCACCACCCCTTTCCACCGGGTTCACCATATTAGCGAGCAGCTCAACTCGCTTCTCGCACACCAGGGCACATCACCCTCAAAACATCACCACGATGGGCCTCACCAGGAATCGGACCAACATCCCGCCTCAACTCCCTCAAAGGGAAGTTGTCAGCTACAGCAAGCGGGGCAAAACTCTATCGCACACTTGGCGGAACTCACGCCATTAGCGGAATCACCACAAACATTATCTTCCGCCATTCTTGTTACTTTCTCTCCAACCTTGTTATCTCTCTCCTATTTTTTTTCGATCAGAGCGCCTCCCTTTTTCAACGTATAAACCATCACCTATAGAGACTAAAAGGCACGCCACCAGGATCAACCCTGCTGGTGAAGTGCCGATCTAAATTTTGACCAAAGGAGGCAGTTCTACGCTATGCCAAAAATTATTTTCATCTCTATCTCAACTCTTATGTTCGTACTTTCGGGATTTTTATCGACTGGATACACCAATGGGAACAATCATGGCCACGGAAAATCCCACGGCAAGAAGGTGGGCGACATGAAGAAAATGAAACTCAAAAAGAAAATGGACCACGGCGCCCATACAATGGGCAAAGGTGACATTGTTCCCTGCATGCACATGCCCGAAAAAATGGGCGACAAAAAAACAATGAAGACAAGAGGCAAGGTCGTTATTCTCAAGCCCGCCGACGGAGCTGTCATCCACTCACGAAATCTTAAGGTCGAGTTCGATATTCCGGACCGTGGCTCGCGCGGAAACCACCTGCACATCTACTTGGACGGCCGGTGTCTCAACATGATTCGAAGTGGCAAGAGCTACCACATTAGCGGTTTAAAAGAGGGGGCACATAAAATTGACCTTCGGCTCGTAGACAAAGACCATCTTGAATATGGCCCTCAGGCGGTGACCAATATCAAGGTTGTCAAAAAGAAAGCACACAAACCCTAAGCGATCCCCCGGCGGCGCGGCGAGCCAAAACGACTTAGCCGCGCCGCCGTAATATCCACACTACCTCTCACACATTTCGATCCAAGCTCGCCTGTAGTACCTTTTTTCCAGGTTATACGACTATCTTTCGACTGGAATCATTTTCCTTGGAGGAATCATGGCGAAGCGTAAGAGAAAAAAACCGGTTATCGGTTTCATTGGTCTGGGATTGATGGGACAAGCTTTTTCTAAAAACCTAATCGAGGACGGACATCGCGTCATCGGCACAGATCCGCAACCTAAGGCTGCGGCAAAACTTAAAAAAATCGGCGGAGTGCCTTTCGCCACGTCCCGCGAGGTTGCCGAGGAGGCAGATTACGTCTTCATCTCCGTCCCCAATTCGAAAATATCCATCAAGGCCAGCAAGGGGAAAAATGGTTTTCTCGCTTTTGCCAAAAGCAAAACCCCTGCCCTTATATGCGACACGACGACAGCCGACCCAGAGGACAGCCGCCAGCTCGCCGCCTTGTGCAAGAAAAAGGGAGTTGATTACATCGACGGCTGCATCAGCGGACATAGTGAGAATGTCGAGAACCGGGTCGGCCTCCTCATCGCGGGCGGTCCCGAGCGAGCCTATAAAAAAATTGCCCCCATCTTCAAAAAACTTCTTGACGATCAGCTCTACTGCGGCCCCTCGGGCCAAGGCGCCGCGATGAAGGTGTTGATCAATTACCTGTGCTGCCTCCAGCGATGCGCCATCGCCGAAACGCTTCGTGTTGGCATTCGCTCGGGGGTAAAAGGAGACATCCTTTTCGACGCCCTCCAGCGCAGCGCAGCCGACAGCCGACAACTCCGCAACCGGGGGGAGCGAATGTATAAACGCCGCTTCGCGAAACCCGTTAGCACCGTCACCGTCCTCCATAAAGACATCAAGCTTGGCATGCTACTCGCCAAACGCAGCGGATCTATCGCCCCGCTGGGCGATGCCAGCCTTCCCTTCTACGAGGAAGCCCTCGCCTCGGGCTACGGGGAACTCGACAGCGCTGTTGTTTATAAAGTGTACGAAGACAAGGAAAAGAAGAAGAAAAAACACAGATAATATTTTTCATCGTCTCTTGCTACGAAACCTCGTTTCAACCAACAAAAAACCCCGCAACCTTTTCGGCTGCGGGGTTTTTGATTTCTGTTGCGAATACGACCTAGCGCATGCCGGCGAGTTCCTGGAGCAGGTGCCAGTTTTGCAGGCGCTCTTGTTTGGTCTTGAGCAGCAGCTCGGATGGATTGCCATCCTTGTCGAACTGCTTGGCAAAGCGCCCCTCTGTGCGGGCGAAGGTGATGAAGTCGCACACCTCGCCCGTCTTGGCATTCTCGAACCAATCCTTGTTCGGTGCGGGATTGCCCGTCAGGTTCATGCGCTCCCTGATAGTTTCACCCCGGCGGGGATCGTATGTGAAAACCGGGAAGGCGCGACTGTCGGCGGCAAGCTTGGCCTGCTTGCCGGAAACATCGTCGGCAACGCCGTGCTCGGGCTGGCAGGTGGTGTAAACGTTTACAACTGCGGGCCCAGGGAACTCGTTCGCATCGATGATGGCTTTGTAGAAGTGGTTAGTGTGCGCGCAGGTGGTCTGGGCGACGTAGACGTCTCCGTGCATCATGGCCAGCGTGCTGATCTCTTTTCGGCGCTCCATCTTGCCAGGAATTGCCGTACCAAACTGGCTCATCTTCGCGTCTTGGCCCATAAAGGTTCCGGTGGACGCCTGCCCACCGGTGTTTGAGTAAACCTGGGTATCGAGGATGAGGACATT
>JABJAL010000002.1 GCA_018669005.1 Nitrospinaceae bacterium | reverse complement strand
GCATATTGTATTGGTGCCGCGACACACGAAAAAGTCGAACCCGCCACCTTTAAAATATTATTCGTCAACGCATCGGCATCCTCCGGCATGATACTCACCCCAAATCGATAGCCGCCGCTTGAGCGATCCTTCGAGAGACCACCGGTGACAATGGTCCCCTCCGGGTAGACGGCGGCCATGACAAAATAACATCGGTCGTGCTCTCCATCTCCTCAGAGGTGCTCTCCTCCCAGCTTTTGAGTCTCCAGAGAAAGGTCATGACCGGACTGGCCCACCAGCTTTCCGAAAATCTTTGCCGCGCAGACGATACGATAGAAAAACTTAACAAAGACCTAAAGGAAGCCGAACAAATAGTCCGGCAATATGAAGAAATAGGCTCCGAGCACGATATCCAGCTTTCGCCCTCATGATTTAGGACTGGCCAATTTTCATCTTGAAAAGTTCGATTTTTTTTCTAGCCCCCTGCCTGCTCGCCTGAACTTCACATTCACCCCATCCTCTTCCGCCCGAGTCGCCATTGCACGTATACCGGCCCACCGGTTTTCATCTATACTTTGATTAAGCAGAGTTGAAACCGCTCTTATAGGAGTAATCCTGTGAACGCGCCCGTTGAAGTTGGCCTGATTCTCGCACTCACCACCGAGGGGCTGGCCGTAAGAGAATACGAACCCATGAGCGGCTTTGCTCAAGAAGCCGAGAAGCAGGGTTTTCACTCTATTTGGCTCTGCGATCATTTCTTCACCCTGCCTCCCGGCGGGCCACGGCAGGAGCGTATCCGCCAAGCCACAGGGCGCCCGCTAGAGTCACATTCCTCCCCGGTGAACCCTCTCCTTGAGGTCTGGACAACCCTCTCCGCCCTGGCCAGGGACACGGAGCGAATTCGGCTGGGCCAAAGTGTGCTTGCCATGGGCTATCGAAACCCGGCTCTTCTCGCAAAGATGGCCGCCACACTCGACGTCATCAGCGGCGGTCGCGTCGAGATGGGTATCGGGGCCGGCTGGGTCGAGGCAGAATATCGAGCCTATGGCTACGAGTTTCCCAAGGCCTCTGTTCGAATTGCCCAGATGGAAGAGGCCATCCAGGTAATGAAATGTATGTGGTGTGAGCCCGAGCCCACCTTCAAAGGAGACCACTTTCAAATTGAGCGGGCCTACTGCAACCCGCCGCCCGTACAAAAACCGCACCCACCCATATGGGTCGGCGGCGAGGGGCCCAAGGTGTTGGGTGTCGCCACGCGCCACGCCGAAGGATTCAACGCCCGCTATTGGCCACCCGAGCAATTTGCCGAGCGCTCGAGCGAGCTCGCCGATGGCTGCCGAGCCGCTGGGCGCGAGCCGGAAGATTTTCGCTCCTCGGTGATGGTTTTGATGGTTCCGGATAAAGACCCGGTTAAAGCTGAGGCCGAGCGGCGCAAATTCACATCAACGCCGGACTCTGGGTTCATCGCAGGAACCCCGGCCTACTGCATCGAGCGCCTTCGAGCCTACATCGATGCCGGGGTGCGCCGATTACTGGTAGCCATCCCAAATCTTGACAGGAACCCGGATCGCCTCCGCCTCGCTGGCGAGGAGATTCTTCCTGCTCTCATCGAGGCGGGTAAATAGCGCAGAAGCATTATCATGGCCCGTTTATTGGGCTAATATCATTCTTCGAGGAGAAGCCATGGACATGGATGCCTACCTCAAACCCGGCAAATACTCAGACTCCGAATCGCCGCTCGTTGAGGCAAAAGCCCGTGAGTTGATCGAGGGCTGCACGAGCGAGGCAGAGAAAGCCATTCGCATCCACACTTATGTCCGGGATGTCACCTTCGATATTGCTGGTGGTTTCCAGATGCTACTCGACGGAAAAGGCAAGGCCTCTGATTTCATTCGCGAGGGCCGGGGATTTTGCATGCACAAGGCGACCGCCTTCGCCGCCCTATGCCGGGCAGCGGGGATTCCTGCAAGGATTGGATTCGAGGTTGTCGATTGCCCCGATAAACCCTTCCTTCCCGAGAAGATGCGCAAGATGTACGGAACGCGCCCCCAGCCTTGGCATTCGACGGGCGAGGTCTACCTGAACGGCAAATGGCTCGTTGCCGACTGCACCGTTGATCGCGAGGGAGGAGAGCGAACCGGAAGAGCGGTGCCTGACTTCGATGGCATACACGATCT
>JABJAL010000001.1 GCA_018669005.1 Nitrospinaceae bacterium | reverse complement strand
GGATTGGTATTGGTACGTCCCGAACGTAAATCGGTGAAGCAGTCGAGAAAGCCCGTGTGCCGGCCCACATCCCACAGCAATTCTGTAATGCGGATGCGCGGCATAACCGCATCAATCGCGCGGTCGAGCTGTTCACCGCCATGCGCGGGACCGACCCCGAGGTCACCCGCATCGTCCGCCGCCACCACGAGATCGTGGAACGCTTCGGCCGCTTTCCCCACCGCAACGCCATCCTGGGGCGCGAGACCACGCCGGAAGAGGCGGAGTTTCTAAAAGAGCCGGATTCGGCGTTTTAACTACTTTTTGTTGAGAATCTTAAACGGTCCAGAGGAAATAAGATGAGAATACAAAATATAAAACTCCACCGATTTAAAAGATTTTCGGATACAACGATTGGGGACATCCCCGAATCCGCAAAATTAGTAATCATGGCGGGCCCCAATGGGTGTGGTAAATCCTCAGTAATTGACGCCATGTATGTTTGGTACCGGCATGCATGGAGCCAGAGAGGGGGGCCTTGGGATATCGAATACCACGTCCGTCAAGACGATGCGGGAAACCTTTCTTGGAATAATGCGGTAGACATTAAATTCTGGCAGGATGATACATTTGATACCGTAGAACGTAAGAAAGGTATCTACATCCGATCTGCATATAGAAATGATCCATCATTCCGTATTTCAGGAATTAGTCATATTGGCCCAGCTATCGACGAAGATAGAATTCAACGAACAATTGATAATGACGCGGCTGTATCAAAAAATTACCAAAGAATGTGTTCACAGGGATTCCAAGATATCTACGAAAATGAAGAAGAAACAACAACTATTGGAGAATTTCGTGATAAGCAATTAAGAGAAATTAGGGCGAATATAACCTTTGCAAACCCACGATGGGTTCGCTAGACTGATCTTGTTCGGAAGGCCAGATCAGCAGGGTATCGCCCGATGACTCTTGAATTTGAAAAAGCAGAGATGATCCGCAAGGCGGACATTTACCAAAATCCGCAGACACCATCACTCGCGCTCCTTCGGCTCGAAACCGACAGTGAGTCGCAGATGTTTCTGGTGACCCGAGAAATTCTAAAGAAGCTATCCGCAAAGCTCGCTGAGGCTGCGGATAGCATCGAGGCGACACAATGACCATGAACTTCGCCGAACTTGCTCCATATTTCTCCGACGAGGCCAAGGCTATCGAGTTTATCGAAAGCCTCATGTGGCCCGACGGCGCTGTGTGCCCTCACTGTGAAGGGCGTGAAAGGCTTTCCCGCATCAAGGCCAACCCCGAGAAGCGCGTTCGCCACGGGCTGTGGAAGTGTGGGCCTTGCCGTAAGCAATTCACGGTCAAGATCGGAACCATCTTTGAAGGCTCCAACATCCCCATGACCAAGTGGCTCATGGCCATCTACATGATGTGCACGGCCAAGAAAGGCGTCTCAGCCAGCCAGATCGAGCGGTCCCTTGGGATCTCCTACAAAGCGGCCTGGTTCCTCTGCCATCGCATTCGCGAGGCGATGAAGCGCGATCCAATGCGCGGCCTCTTGGGCGGAGACGGCGGCATCGTCGAAATCGACGAGACGTATGTGGGCGGCAAGGCTCGGAACAACCGCCACAAGAACAAGAAAACCGCCGGTCAGAAGGCCATCGTCATGACCCTCATTGACCGCGAGGGCGAGGCGCGGACCTTCATGGTTCCCAACACCAAGAAGGCCACGCTACAGACAATCGCTCGGCCAGTGGTCAGCGGCTCGGCCCATATCGTGACCGACGAGCATCTTGGCTATCACGGCATCGACAAGCACTTTGCCAGCCACCACACCGTCGATCACTCCAAGACCTACGTTCGGGCGCTGATCTTCCACACCAACTTCGCGGAGTCGTATCACTCGCTCTTGAAGCGCGCGATCATCGGCACCCATCACCACGTTTCGCAGAAGCACCTTCCCCGCTATCTGCGGGAGCGGGAGTTCCACTGGAACCTTCGCAGCGCCAGCGATGGCGAGCGGACCGTCGAGGCGATCAAGGGCGCGGCTGGTAAGCGGCTGATGTATCAGAAGCCAGTTTAGGGTCGCTCGAAAGCGTCTCGGACTGCATAAATCTTATACAATGCGGGCTTACCTTCGACGGTCTTGACCTGCCCATCCACAAGGAAGGCTAGGCGAAACGGATTGTCTGGACCCTTGAGAATCGCCTGCTTAGCCTCCTCGCTCATGAATAGTATTTTTACTGGCCGCGTTGAGATGGCGTCGATAACTCCTCGGTCGCCGGTTTTGGCTTGAGGGTCATCCTTCACTTGTTTGAGGTACAGCACTTCCCCCTCAAAAAATTCGTTCGCGGGCAACGGAACCGCGTCCAAGAATCTCCGCGCCCCGCTTTGAATCGCGCCAGCTCGCTCCGCATTGATATTGATAACCGGCGCCGCGTGGTCGCCGTTGATATTCAAGAATAGTTGCGCTCCACCGTCCTTCGCAGTTGGCTCCAATATCTTTTGGACTTGCTCAGCGTCCCGGCGGGATACGTCAGAATCCCATGGTCGCGGCGGCAGCGCCAAAAAGAATCTAAAAAGATCGTTCAGATTGGCCGTGAATGCCGCAATCGTCTCGCGGTGCTCCAAGACAAACGACATTTGCTCCAGCAAGGGCTGGAGTTCAGCAATGATGGACCCGACGCGCATTTCGCGGACATACAGCCGCGCGCCCTCTCCAGCGCCTCTTTCCGCCGCAAATTCTTGATACCGCTCGCCTAGCGCACTTAGCGAACCAGTCAGATCGAGCAGATCAACGGGCCGCTCATTATCATATTGAATTTGAAGAGCGGGAAGCGGGGCGTCAGCCATCTGACGACGGCTTCACCCGCAGCAACCCTTTCATCGCCTCCTCGAATTTGAGGGGCGCAAGGCTAAGGGGCTTCTCGGCTGGCTTAGAATCCGAGTTATCCCCACTATCTTGGGGCTGTGCACGAATTTTTTGCTGAATCTTGTGATTCATGGCTTTGCACTCCCGAACGTATCGGGTACGGTTTCAATGCGCGAGACGGGGAGGAGGCTGCAAAGCCATCTCCCCGTTTTGCGTTGGCAGGAGAAGGGGCGGCCCGCTCGTAGTCTACACTCCTGGGCCGCCCCACCCCTTGTCGTGGGAGTGTGGCGAAACTGGTAAACGCGCCGGGTTTGGAACCCGGTGGACCGGCTCTCGACAAGCCATCACGGTCCTTGCGGGTTCGATCCCCGTCACTCCCACCACCTCTGTGCAGAATTGCGTGTGCGCAACTCGTACCTCTGGACAATATGTCCGCCCTTTCATGCATGCAATGCATTTTGTCGCGTGTCGTGCGAATTCGCCCCTCGGGCCCGTGGGTTTGCATTCGCTAGTGTCGCCGAAATTAGGAGTGCTATGGAAAATATTTTTCCAAACCTAGACCTCCTCGGATTAGGGAATCCGCTAGACAACGGGACATTTAGATTTAGAAAAAACCAGAGCGGAATATTTGATTATATGAATCTTTCCGGAGGAGAGAAAGCAATATTTGATTTAATACTTGATATAGTCATTAAAAAGAGAGAATTTAATAATACTGTATTTGTTATAGATGAGCCAGAAACACATGTTGGAACTAAAGTTCAAGGCGCCTTGCTTAATGCGCTGATATCTTTAGTCCCGGACAACTGTCAGTTATGGCTCGCCACTCATTCAATTGGT